>DATENN010000090.1:0-13138 GCA_035275045.1 Pyrinomonadaceae bacterium | reverse complement strand
TCGACGCGAATTCCTTTATTTGGAAAAGCGGAGTACGCAGAAACCATCTGGTCCAACGGGACTTCGGTGGCGCCCAAAGCCGAGGGCAGGTACGGCGCCATCGGAACTTTGATTCCAAAGCGCCGAACCATCTGTGCTCCAGTTTGAATACCCACGGTTTGCAGCAGATGGACCGCGGGTACGTTCATCGATTTCGCGAGCGCCATCTTCAACGGCAGATCACCATTTCCCAACGAGCCGTCATAGTTGTGTGGCTGCCAATTATTGATATTGATGGGCGCGCCGCTAACTGTCGTATCGGGCGTCATGCCCCACTCAACCGCGGCCGTGTAAATAAATGGCTTAAAAGCGGAGCCGGTTTGCCGGTAAGCCTGCGTTGCGTTATTGAACTTACTCGTCGCATAAAAATCGTAGCCGCCCACCATGGTTACGATCTCGCCCGTCTTCGCATTCAAAGTCATCATCGCGCCCGCGACACCCGGAATCTGCGACAGTTCAACTTTTAAACGGCGGCTCTTCTTGTCTACTTCTTTGATTGCAAATTCAGCGAGATAGCCGGGCTTCAGTTCGTCTTTGGGCTGGCGGTTGGACCAACCCATGTCGCCCGGACCAACAGTCGCAGTGTAGTTTCCAAAGCGAATAGTCGCTTCATTCTTTGCGCGATCGACGCTCGCAATAAGACCAGACAAATAACGACCCTGTTGATAGTCGTTGCCATACCAATCAGGATCTTTATAGTTGGCGATCTCCTGCGCAGTCGGCTGTCCGTTGTTCGTCGAGGTGGGAATCAGACGATACGTGGAACGCCAGCCCGCGTGTGACTTGTCGTAGCGGCGCAACCCGGCGCGCACGACTTCGTAAGCTTTCTTCTGCGCTCCGACATTTATGGTGGTGTAGACGGATAGACCACCCTGGGCCACGCGCGTCGTGTATTTATCTTCCAGCTCCTGCCGCACGGCCTCAACCGGGTAATCAAAAGGACTCGACTTTGGCTGCGATTGATAATAAGCAGTATCAGCCAGTTGAATCGGTTTGGCTTTGGCTGCATCAACTTCGGCCTGAGTTGCGAAACCATTTTTCGCCATCAAGTCCAGGACCAGGTCGCGACGTTCTTTAGCGCGTGCCGGATTCGATGTCGGCGAATATTCGCTGGGCGCTTTGGGAACGCCCGCGAGCAAAGCTGCTTCACCAATCGTTAAGTCCTTTGCCTGCTTGCCAAAATATGTTTCAGCGCCCGCTTCGACACCATAAGCGTTCGCGCCAAGAAAAATATGGTTGGCATAAAGCTCCATGATTTGGTTCTTGGTGTAGTAACGTTCGATCTGAAGCGCGAGTGCCCACTCGTTCATCTTGCGTTTGATGGTTTGCTCTTTTGAGAGGAAAAGATTCTTCGCAAGCTGCTGCGTTAAGGTTGAGCCACCCTCTACTTTGTCGCTGGTCAGGTTTTTCCAGGTTGCGCCAATGATGCGAATCGGATCAATGCCGACGTGATCGTAAAAGCGCGCATCCTCAACCGCGAGGATGGCGTTTTTCATTACCGGCGGAATCTCTTCGTACTTCAGCGGGATTCTTTTCTCGAGCGCGAACTCGCCGATGACAGTTTCGCCGTCGTCAGCGTACACGCGCGTTACCACGCTGGGCCGATAAGTGGCGAGGGCTGCGACTTCATTCGCCGCTCGCGAGTAGTTCAATTCGTAGGCGGCGATGATCCCAGTCAATCCGCCCGCCGCGAGCGCCAGGATCAGGACCGCGGGCAGCCAGAACCGCCGCAAAATATGTTTGCGTTGTTCAGGCGGCGCCGTAACGATTGCTTTTGGGGAGTATTGCTTTAATTTCGAACCGGGATGATTTGAAGCCATGATTTCAGCCTTTTACGGTGTTTGCAGCAAAGATTCTGCCATTTTTGACGCTTGCTTGCGGGCAATTTTACCACGCGATTTATAGGATAACTCGTTTCAAGAACCCTCGCGCAACGTGGCATGCCACAGTCTGAACAAGAAACTCTTGATCCGAATTATAACTTAGGAAATGCACGTCAACGAGTAGCGGAACAAATACGATCAGTTTGTCAGTCTTCGCGTATTTCCTCGATTTGCGCAAGACGAATCTGAATATTAATTCGGTAGGAGCCGGAGCTTAGGGTTAGACCACAGATTATTGACTTCGAATCCTTCGAAGCATAAGCTACGCCCGTTTCTTGCATTCGAGTCCCTCGCCATTTCCTTCCGTTTGTTACCCCTCGCCAGGAGTCGCTCATGTTTCACCCTCTAGTTCCTTATCATGATGTCGAAATTAACCCGGTTGATTTTAATGCAAACAGTGACTTCTTTTCCGAAGCATGGGGAATCAGTCCCGACGGCCATTATGTTGTCGGCACGGCTGGTCAAATGCTCAGGGGAATGTTGGCCCGGCCACATCCCAATCCGGAGAGTGGCAACTTCTACGGCTTCACCTACCGGGCCGATACTCACGAGCTTCATCCTATAAATTATCTTAATGCGGTAGCGACCAGTTTTATCGGGTGTAATGACGTTCGTGACGTCGTAGGATTTTGTAGAAATGCTCAAAACGAATTACATGGATTGGTTTGGCTTGACGGTCAGCTTCAGCCGCCATTTTTTGATGTTGCGGGATCCAAACCGGTTCAGCTTAGCGACGGCGACGAGTTTATTCACAACGCTGTTTTCGGGATCAACAACAACCGCGTCGTAGTCGGCACATTCAGGGATATTAACGAAGATCGAGACCTTGGCTTTGTCGCGTACGCGAATGACCCTGCGGCCCCATTGGTAATTGATATGAGGGCCGTGCTGCGCACCGCGCCGGCGATCGACAGTTCGAAAATCACAAGCACAATCATCGCTGGCATCAACAATAAAGGCGATATTGTCGGATCGTATGTGAGTGATGGCAGATCCTTTCCCTTCAAGTGGGCCCTCCAGAACGACAACTTGTTGACGACAGGTAACGTGACTTTGCTTAATCATCCGAACGCGGACGTGGTGGCGACGGCCGTCAACGACCATGGTTGCATTGTCTGCAGAGATAACGCAGATCCGAATAATCCCAACAGTCCGGTTCACGGTTTTCTTTGGTTTCCGGATGCTGCGGGCGATTACAAAGTTGATGACGAGCACTTATGGCAAATCGACGTAATTACACAACTACCCGCCGGCGTCGTCCAGAGAACGTTTCCGAACAGCATTGATTCTTGGGGAACAGTCGTGGGCGCTTATCGGAAGGATGCGGGTAATACAGATAGTATGGGTAAACCCATAAGTAATCGCCGCGCGTTCGTTGGCAATGTCCCGCTTGGCAGGAGCTGGTGGACCAATATTTTAGATGTCCCATTTTATCCACCGATTCCAAACCCTCGCTTTCCTTTCCTGCCGCCTTTTCCGTGGTCCGTGTTTATGTTCGGGGGAATTCTGCAACAACCAGCGGAGGTAGCATTAGTAATGCTTTTTTTGCAGGTTTCAACGATCAGTGATATCACGGTGCGTCATCGACTCCGGGCGCTGATACTCGAAATGCTATGCGAACAAAATGAAAAGCTTCAGAAGCAATATAACGAGGCCACATAGCATCATCGCGCTCACTGATGCTCAAAACTTAGAAACAACTCTTTCTTTCATGCGTCGCGACGCGACCTCAAAACACTATCCGCGTTGCGGCTCTGAAACGCCGGTCTAAATTCACTTCAACGCTGCCCGTCGATCATTTCCCTTAAAGTCAATCACTTTTGGGGCAAAACTGCGTCCGGATAAATAACAATTTGCCATAAGATTCGACTGCGTGGGGTTTTACTAACGTTGCAGAAAACAAAGGGGGGATAGAACTGTGCAAATCCGCAGCCGGGCATTTGTCTTATTACTTATCATTCTTCCAACTACTGTGCTGGCGCAAAATCCCCAGGACCAAACCATAACTGCTCAAGTCGACAAGCTATTCGCACAATGGGACAAACCCGACTCGCCGGGATGTGCGGTAGGAATCATCAAGAACAGCAAGCTTGTTTATGCACGCGGCTATGGCAGGGCGAACCTTGAATATGACGTTCCGATTGGACCGCGTTCAGTTTTCCTGATCGCATCTATCTCGAAACAATTTACGGCGATGTCAGTCCTGATGCTGGCGGAGCAGAAAAAGCTTTCCCTGGACGACGACATTCGCAAGTACGTTCCCGAAGTGCCTGACTTCGGCAAGCCACTTACTATCAGGCAGCTGCTGCACCATACCAGTGGCATTCGTGATCAGGAAGCGATGTTTCCCTTGGCGGATTTTCGCGAACACGATGTAATGACGGAAGGCGACGCTCTCAAATTGATAACGCAGCAAAAAGGATTGAACTACGAGCCTGGCGAAGACTTTATTTACTCGAATACCGGATACACGTTGCTATCGCTTGTCGTGAAGCGCGTCAGTGGTCAGTCATTGCGGGAGTTCGCTGCGGCAAACATCTTCAAGCCTTTAGGAATGAACGATACTCAGTTCGTCGATAACCATACTACTGTCATAAAAAATTGGGCCCAGGGATATGAGAATGCGAACGCCCACTGGCGGATCAGTTCCCCGCTTTTTGATTTTGTCGGGCCGACCGGTGTTTACACTACGGTGGGAGATCTCGCGCGCTGGGACCAGAATTTTTACGACCATCGGGTCGGCAGCGCCTGGCTGTTTTCAGAATTGCAACGGCCGGGGAAGCTCAACGATGGTCACGAAATTGATTACGCAGCGGGTTTATTTGTCGGCCATTGGAATGGACTACCGATAGTTGAACATGATGGGGGCGATCCTGGCTATCGCGCCGACTTCTTACGTTTTCCTGAGCAACAGTTTTCCATCGCAGCTCTTTGCAACGTCACGAACATTGATCCGACGGAAGTCACGCGAAACGTTGCCGCCATCTATCTGGCCGACGAATTCAAAAAGCACAAAGCTGAATCGCCGTTTCCGAACGACAAACCGGTAACCGTTCCACCATCTGAGCTGGCCAGCGTTGCTGCACTCTATTTCAATCCGGTTACTGAAGCTGTGCGGCGCATCGTCTTGAAAGATGGAAAGCTGTTGTATGTCAGAGGGCCGAACAATGAGAGTGCCTTAATACCATTTGGCAACAATCGATTTGGTATGGCCGACGTGGCGTCGATACGCGTGAATTTCACGCCGGCGCAATCGGGTTGGCCATCGAAGATGTCGGTTGTGGAGATTCCTGATCCGAACCAAACCGGATCACATGGTTTAAGCAACATCGGCACGCCTGCTGTATTTGAAGTTGTGCGCGAAGTTAACTATTCAGCAAAAGATTTGGCTGAGTTTGCCGGTGACTATTACAGCGCAGAACTCGACGTTACCTATACGTTCAAAGTCGCAGGCAGCCAGCTTGTATTGAAAAGAAAGAAGTCGGACGTCGATGAGCCGCTTACTCCGAAATTCATCGACATGTTCAATGCGGCCGTTGCAAATCAGTTTGCCAGCATTCGGTTTAAGCGCGACGCGCGCCACAAAGTTAATGGCTTTACATTAACCGTTCGCGCGGCGAGGAAAATCGCGTTCGAGAAGCTGTAGTTTGAGTCATGCCTGTATAAGCAGCCGGCAAGTATTCTTGTAAGAACTCAAACCGGTATACATCCCAACCACACTTCATGGGCATTGAATTAAATGATCCCGCGCCAAACGTTCTACCTAAACGTCTGATCATCCGCTGATGGTCCATAAATAGCCGGAACCTTAGCTCCCATCAGCCGAAGATAGACGGTCATCTGTCCGCGATGATGGGCCCAGTGGCCGAAAGTGTCCTGGATCATTTCGTAGCGTTTGGCTTCTGCAACTACATTTCCACCCGCCTTCAATTGCCAGTTCGTCTGCAGATGATCATCGCTCGTTTTTTGAAAACCTTCACGAGCGCCGGCAGCAGCTTTTTCCAGAGCAGCAAGGTATTCGGCACTTGTACTCAGCTTTGGCATCTCGAACTTTGGTCCATCTTTCGGGGCGATATCGAGTTCGTCCTGATTGATCTGCATGCCAATCCACATTGGAATGGTGGCAACCATGCCGGCAAGATGGCCAAACTGCATCGATTTGTCATGCGGCTTCCAGTCGGACTTGCCTTCCGGGATCTGTTCCAGAGCGTGACGCGAACGCTCAACTTCGCGATTCAGTTCGGCCAATAAGAACTCTTTCATTTGCATGGCTCTCTCCGTAATTTGAATTTGCGAAATGATAGTCCGCGAAACGAAAGACAGCAATCAGCCGCAGATTAACGCAATAAGAAGCGAGCTGGGAAAGCGCCGGCAAAACCAACTAGCAACTAACAACTCACAACTGAATAAGACCAAAGACCAAGGAATAAGCGCCCAACGCCAACCTGACATCCTGCGCCTCATCTCTTATAATCAAGTCTCGCAAACGGGGGCGACAGGCTTCGACAGGAGTTTCTGGCGACCGGCGGATGCCATGCCGGGCTACCTTATGCAGCTCGTTAAAAAGCGTAGGGAAAAAACAATTGCCAATAACAATGAATTGGCTCTCGCTGCCTAATTAGGCTCGAGCGTCTCGCCGCAAGTTGCTTATGCGCGCGGAGGGAGATGTCACGCAGATAAGCTAGCGCGTTCTTTCGGTCCGTGGGTTCGCGCGAACTAAAGTCGGACTAGCTCATGACCAGGTCTTGTTACTTCACTTACTGGTCAGTAAGCGAAATTTTGCCGGGTTAACACCCCTCAAAAAAGAGAAGTGACTAAGCATGTAGAGTTTTCCGGCGTTGACTCTTGGATCCGAGTTCAATTCTCGGCGCCTCCACCAACATTTGAATTTCGGATTTGGGATTTCGGATCGCGGATAGGGCTGCGTAGATCCCGTGAATCCACAGGGTGTTTCTGCTAGTCCGCAATCAAATTCCAACATCCCAGTCCGATGGAGCCTTCAATCCGCAATCCCCAATCGTCAATCCGAAATTCGCAGCTGCCAATCGGAGTGTTCGACAGCGGTGTTGGCGGACTGACGGTTTATCGCGCCCTTCACGAACGCCTGCCGGCTGAGCGCTTCATATATCTTGGCGACACCGCGCGCGTCCCCTATGGCACTAAATCACTTGCCACTGTCGAACGATATGCGATCGAGAATGCAAAGTTTCTCGAAGCACAGGCAATTAAGTTGCTCGTGGTCGCTTGCAATACGGCGTCCGCGCTTGCTTTACCTGCCGTGGGGAGCGCGGTTAATACCGAGGTCGTTGGCGTGATTGAACCCGGCGCGCGCGCCGCTGTTTCCATCGCCGCCGGCAAAACTATCGCAGTGTTGGCAACCGAAGCGACGGTGCAAAGCGGCGCCTACGCAACTGCGATTCGAAAGATCGAACCACAGGCAAAAGTGATCGAACGTGCTTGTCCGCTGTTCGTCCCTTTAGCGGAAGAAGGCTGGGCCAACAGCGAGGTCGCGCGTTCCGTCGCCGAAGAATACCTGCGCGACCTACGCGGCTCGGATTTGGGCGTCGTTGTACTGGGCTGCACGCATTATCCAATCCTTCGGGAATTGATCACTGAGACGCTTGGCAACGTGCCATTGATTGATTCGGGAGAAGCGACAGCACATGAGGTTAGTTTGCTTTTGCAATCTACTGAGAGCATGGCTTCGCGCGACACGAAGGAACTTAAGCAACGACATTTGTGCGATGACCTGGACCACTTTTATGTGACCGATGCTGCGGAAAGATTTGCTAAAGTTGCTGAAAGATTTCTCGGCTCGGCGCCATCTGTTTTAGAAGCGGTTGAAGTTTGGGGACATGATGAGCTACGTACGCACTGACGGTCGCGCCAGCAACGAATTGCGCCCGGTAAAAATTACGCCGGGCTTTTTGCCCTACGCCGAAGGCTCGGTGCTGATTGAGATGGGGGAAACGCGCGTCGTATGTTCTGCGTCCGTGGAAGATCGCCTGCCGCCCTTTCTGCGCAACAGTGGACAAGGCTGGATCACTGCCGAGTATTCGATGTTGCCGCGGGCCACCCAACAACGTACGGCGCGCGAGATTGGCCGCGGTGGTCCATCAGGACGTACTCACGAGATTCAGCGCTTGATTGGGCGCAGCATTCGCGCGGCTGCTAACATGAAGTTATTGGGCGAGCGGACCATAAGTCTTGATTGCGATGTGCTCCAGGCAGATGGCGGCACACGTACGGCAGCTATCACCGGCGCTTATGTGGCTTTTGCGTTAGCGGTAAATAAACTATTGGGCGCAGGCAAAATTACGCGCAGCATCATTACGAACGAGGTTGCGGCTATCAGCGTGGGCGTGGTTCAAGGCAGTCCGTTGTTGGACTTAAAATACGACGAAGATTCACGCGCCGAAGTGGACATGAATGTTGTTTGCACGGGCGATGGCCGTTTCATCGAAGTGCAGGGAACAGCGGAACGCGAACCGTTTTCCCGCGAGCAAATGGACAATTTACTCGAGTTAGCGCGGCAGGGTCTTAATTCGCTGGTTTTATTGCAACGCGAGACAATCCAGACGCATAGCTGAGACAACGGCGCCGCCTGAGGAGCGCATCGAAAAGGTCTAACATTCCGATAGTGCGCCAAATACATTTAAACCGAATTACCGCGGAGATGCTCACATGAAATACTTCATAGTTGCAATGATTTTCCTACTGCTGGGCGCGACGTGCCTGACCGGTTTCGCTCAAGAGCTTTACACGTCGGATCAGGCTGATTACACCATCGAATTGCCTTCGAACGTTTGGCGGTCGATTTCGGAAGGTGATGCGGTGCGCGAGCGCGCGGAGTTTGTTTATGGCGATCGTATGGATGGCCATCTGCAGATACGCAAGGAGATCGTGGACGCCGGAATCACCGCTTCCGATTTGGCCCGCCGTGATCAAGATCAGAAGCTTCGTTACATCCCGGGTTTTGTAGAGGGCAAGCAGGAACCGTTTTCCGGCCGGCTCAACGGTGTGACGGCTTCTTATGAATTCACTAAGGCGGGCAAGCCGATGATGGGCCGTATTTATTATTTGCAAGCCGACAACCGGACGGTTTACGCGTTACGCTTCACCGGTCTGCGCGAGAAACTGACTCGCATAAGAAATCAAACGGACTCGATCGCGCGCAGCTTCAAACTGAAATAGCATCCGCAAAAATTCAGTTTGTGGGCCCGCAGTAGATGTACTGAGGGCCTTTTTTGTGCAAGCCGGGATTTCGTTCGCGCAACTGTAACGCAGATATGAAAAGGCCGTACGGCGCGATGTTCAACCTGAATTACACCGGGCCGAGAAGCGATGACGTCCAACCTCGGTCCATAGAACGCAAACAGTTTGGGTTATTTCGTGCGCTACAATGCGCGGCTGATGAAACTTAAACTCGCACCGGGCTTGACGGTTCGAAAATCGCCGATTCAAGGCAACGGTTGCTTTGCCGGCAAAGCGTTCAAAGCACGACACAAGATCGCGGAGTATGCTGGCGAAAGAATTTCGAATGCGGAAGCGCGCAGGCGTGCTCACCGCGAAAAGTTGCGCATTTGCGAAGTCAACAACCGCTGGAGTTTAGACGGCAGTCGCGGAGGGAATGGAACTCACTACATCAATCACTCATGCGAGCCTAACGCTTTCATGAAGATTCTTTACGATCACATTTTGTTTATTGCTTTGCGCGATATAAAGGCCGGTGAGGAAATCACGATCGACTACGAAACGACTTTGCATTCAAATAAAAAAAGGTGCGTCTGTGGCGCACCTTCATGCCGGGGAACTATCAACAAACCGGATTAAAGCCGTGGCAACGTAAAACTGAACTTAGAGCCGCGTCCGACTTCCGATTCAAGTCCCACAGTCCCACCGTGTTGCTCGACAACTTCGCGAACGAACGACAAACCAAGGCCGGTCGATTCTTCATCTTTTTCCTGCCCCTCGCGGACTACGCGATAGAACTTTTCCCAAACGCGATCACGCGCTTCCGTGGGAATGCCGTAACCGCGATCTTCAACCGACAGTCGCACGGCCTCAGCTTCCAACGCGGTTGACACAACGACAGTGGTGCGTTCGGGACTGTACTTGATCGCATTGTTGACCAGGTTCTTGACGGCTTGAGTAATCATGCTCTTGTCCGCGGCAACAGGCGGCAGGCGTTGTGTCGGCTGTTCAACCAAACGAATGCGCCGCTTCCGGGCTACCGGCTGTAGCGAGGTAATCGTTTCCTTAACGACTTCATCGAGACGAAGTGGAATCTTCAAAACTTCCTGTTTGTCCTTGCGTTCCAGCTTTGTAACCGCCAGGAAGGTATTAATCATTCGCGACAATCGCTGCGACTCGTTGGCAATGATGGTTACGAACTCTTTCGCTTGCTCTGGCAACTCATCGTCCATCGCCAGCAATTCAGCGAAGCCGTTAATACTCGTCAGCGGCGTGCGCAACTCGTGTGACATCAGCGAGATCATATCGCTCTTCAGTTGCTCGTATTCTTTAATGCGCGTCAAATCTTTAACGATCACGGCAAGGCACAAGGGTTGGCGCGTATTCTCGCCGTCAACTGCATCATCGAACACGAGGGAAATCCGGAGGCCGAGCGTCTCGTTTCGTTCGGTGTTGTGCAGCTCGCGTTCATATGCCTGTCCGGTTTGCAGAACGCGGCGCACGGCTATTACCGGTTCATCGAAAACATCCGTGCGAAACTGGTCGAGCAAATCAAAAACACTGACATGTGAAATATCAGTTTGATCAAGACTTGCCAGCGCTCGCATGGCGTCGTTTGCATAGGCTATGCGACCGTCGAGATAGGCGAGACTGACTGCATCCTGAATCTCGGTTAAGGCGCCTAAACCCACGCGCTGTTCGACCAGGGCGCCATTCAACACATAAAGAGAATCGAGCCGCTTGCGGGCGGCGGTAGCCGAAAAGAAATCCAATGGGCCTCGTTCGCGATTGGCTTTTCCGACCTGATCGCGTTGGAGGTTTCGCGCCATTTGGCTACCCACAGCCATCAGCAAGGCGCGATCAGCGTCCTCGAATTCCTGCGAAGTCCGTAACAATAACGCGCCTACCGTTCGTTCTTCATGACGCAGCGGCAACGCGATGATTGTTGTCGTTTCGTCTGAGGCAACTTTTTCAACGACGACTTCGCGCGCGTTCATCGCGCGTTCGCAAACTTTGATTCCCTCGCGCCAGAGGGAATTACGAGCGGTGTCGTTCGCGCTGGCACCAGCAGCACGGAGACGCGCGGCGGAAACTAATTCACCTTCGATTCCCTTTCGGAAAACCACGGCCTCGCTTGGCGAGAGCACGATGTCAAGTAACTTCAATCCACTCGCCAAACGATCATCGGCAAGTGCCGCTTCCGACCGCTGCATTGACGAGGCAAAAAGTTTTCGCGTCAGTTGATTATCGTGAAGATATAAACGTTTAACTTGCGCGGCTACGGCTGTAAACCCTAACGCCACCAATGTTGGAGTAAACAAAATGTCGCGTGCGAAGAACCACCAAACCGCGAAGGAAATTAACGCTAATGCCGGCATCGCCGCACCCGTGTAAAGCAACGAACGCCGAATGCCAAACAAATCGACTGCCAGCGCGAAGGCAAAGCTGGCTGCAAAAACTATCGCCGCAATGAGCCAGAAGTTTGAAAGCAACAGCGAGGAGGGCAAACCGGTTCGGCTTGGCACGAATTTGCTGAGGCTAACGAGGCCACTAAATTCCACAGCAACACCTATAGCTGCGCTGGTCACAGCTATAGCGACATTTGTCAGTAACGATTTGAATTGATCGAGCAAACGAGATGTAGGTCTAAACGAGAAGAGTTATGCGGTTTGAGTGGCCTTGTCGGATTCAAGACCGGGCGAGATTATACCTTGACGGCCACCTTGTTTGCCAGTGTAAAACGCGAAATTTTCCGCGAAAACCGAATGATTAGAGCGCTTTCAAGGCCTCAAGTAACTCTGGTTCCTCTTCCGGATCGACGGTCCGCAGGTCGATCACCACTCGCCCGTCTGCGATTCGTGCAATCACCGCCGGCGAACCGAGCCGCAGTTTTTCCGCGACTTGATCAGCGTGAAGGTTGTCATGACGTAACGCGATGAGCCCGGTTTTAGGATGTATGGTTGGCCCGGATCCGCCACCAACTGCGGAAGTGCCTGCCACGATGTCGCACGCAAGCGCAGGATTGATTGCGCCGATTTGTTGTGCGAAATCACGGGCGCGGCTTTCCAAAGTTTCCTGCTCAAGTGCGAGCATGCGTAAGGCGGGTAACTCTTCGAACGCATTGCGGCGATGAGCATCCAGCGTTGCCTCTATCGCGGCCAGGCAGAGTTTGTCAGCGCGAAGTGCACGATACAAAGAATTCTTGCGCAATCGATCCACCAACTCGCACCGCCCCACGATTAATCCAGCTTGAGGACCGCCGAGAAGTTTATCTCCACTGAAAGAAACAAGGTCGACGCCGGCCGCAATCGAATTTCGAATAACCGGTTCGCCAGCAATTCCATAGGTTGAAAGATCGACTAACACGCCCGAACCAGCGTCTTCGTACATGACCAACCCAGATTCGTGTGCAAGAGTTGCCAAACCGGTTATGTCGGGCGAAGTTGTAAATCCGACGATACGGTAATTCGATGGATGGACTCGCATTATCAAGCGCGTGCGTTCACCGATGGCTCGAGCATAGTCATCAAGGGTGGTGCGGTTCGTAGTGCCGACTTCGACCATCGTCGTACCTGAATTAGCCATCACCTCAGGCACGCGAAAGTCGCCACCAATCTCGACAAGTTCCCCACGCGACACGATCGTTTCGCCGTTGCCGGCAAATACTCGCAGAATTAGTAGAGCGGCTGCAGCGCAGTTGTTCACAATCAAGGCTGCTTCAGCCCCAGTCAGTTGGCACAACAACTCTTCTGCGTACCCACCGCGTTTGCCGCGCTCACCGGTTAACGCGTCATATTCCAAAGTGCAATAACCGGATGCATTCGTAATTGCGGTGCGAGCGGCTGCTGAAAGCGGCGCGCGACCCAGGTTGGTATGAAGAATTACGCCCGTGGCATTGAGTACTCTTTGGATCGACGATGCAGACTCGATGTTTACCGCGTGTTGCATCAATCGAATTCCTTCGGCCAGCAACTCTAATTTCGAGTTGCCGGTCAGCGTGCCCGATTCCAGTTGTTGCCGCA
>DATENN010000089.1:0-10527 GCA_035275045.1 Pyrinomonadaceae bacterium | reverse complement strand
GCTGTTGCTTTCGCTGGCGGCCATCGCTTTCACCTTCTTTAATTCCGGCCCTTTTATGCCAAAGAAAGTGGCCATGGCAATTATTTGTCGCGGATCTACGAAGTCCTTTCGGTCCGCGCAAAAATTTCTCAGCGCCGGACTAAACTCGCGACAAGTCATCGTCTTCGGCAATGGCAGTTGGAGATAGCACGTGCCATCTTCCTGAAACTTTACGCAGAAGTCACAAACTTTCAAATCGCTTTCCTTGGTTCACTGCTGGTTCGATGTCCGACCGGTATCCGTTGAAATGCACTTTTTCCATTTTCGTCCTGCCATGAAATGTCCAACGCATAGGCAGGCAATTCACCGGGAATAATCCGGAGACGCTCCAACTGAGCGTCACTGTTATCAGATGGCCGTCCATCGATCCAGATGTGCTGCAACAGCGCGACATTCTCGTTGGGCCGCATTGAACTGATAGGCTCGAACCGGATATGCGCCGCGGAAGGACCACCGTCTGGCGTGTGCTCATCCTTAAGAAAAATTGTCAGGATTTCGATTGCTTTCAGCGTTTGCCGCGACGTGTTTGTCAGCTCGAAAGAAATCCCGTGCCTCCCATTTTTGATCGCAAACTCAAAACTTTTCACTGCCGTTTTCGCTTTCTCGTGATCCCTTTAGGCGCTTTTTTATTCTCGATCGCCAGAACATCACCGGGCTGGCATGCCAGCGCTGAACAAATCTTCTCAAGCGTATCGAAATTGATGCCGAGCGCCTTGCCCTTTTTTAACCGCCAAAGTGTGGTGTGACTGATACCAGTCTCTTTCGACAACCAATAGAAGGTGCGCTCCTGGTGCAGCAGCAATTGGTCTAGACGAATCTCGATCATACGCGCACTTACTTACCACATATAGGAACTATTGTCCATATGAGATATATTCTGCATTTGACATATATCCCCAACTAACGTAAGGTAGCAACCGAATAGAGTTCGCTTACTCCCTTCTCAGCTTCTCTGGAATTATCCAGACCACCTGAAGTCAACAGCCAGCCGTCGTCCCGGAAATAGGCAAGCCCCGCTGTCAGTCTATTGAAATGTCGACGGACGTTTGCTCGATCTCGCAATTATCGTATCTCTTCGGCTAAGTAATGATGACTCTAATTGGAATGCGGCGCGCCAACGGCGATTGGTTTGCCATCGATGACAACGGACAGTTTCGCGTCCCTTTGTTCAGCAGTGTGGATTCGGCAATGACCGCCCGCTCAAGAGAGAGCGGAATGGAGTGTTTCCGCCCTGTCGAATTGGATGCAAAAGCGCTCAGGGACCTGACAACGACTGACGGAGGCAAAGCTTGTTACTGGCTGGTGTCTGACCCGCTGAAGAAGTTAAGTCGCGGGATGGCTGTCGATCGCGTGCAATTGGAGCGGTTCATAAGCAGGCAAAGCAACCAATCGAGCCACGGAGAAGCCAAATGATCTCGTCTTGCGATCGCTGCGGCAGGATCTTAAAGCTCTGGAAGATACGCTGCCCTTATTGCCGAAAGTCAGCAATGAATTGGTTACAAATCCTGGTGCTGGCAGTGATCGTGTTACCGACTCTGTTTTTCCTGGCAAAATTAATCTGAACCAATCTCGGCACACGGAGCAACCAATGATCGTTCGTGAAGAACCAGTGGCAAAGGGTTTAACTGGCGCCGCTTACGAGGGAACCTGGCCAGGCATCGATTCCCACTTTCGCTTAATCGTCGTTGCGGGTTTACGTGCCAAGCAACTGCTGCACGGATCGCCACCTCGAGTAGAAGTGGAAAAGGGAAGACGCCGGCATACCACGATTGCGATAGAAGAAGTCAAGCGCGGCCTGGTTAATTTTAAGAAGTTCACTACAGACGGAACCATGAAAGAGTACGGCGGTGAAGTTTTCGATCGAACCTACCCTGCGGCCAAGAGCAGTCTAGCTGTCCCCACGCTTTAAACTGCATGTTTGTGACGTGCCTGTTTAAAGCTACATCGAATGACGTCACTTTGGTCTCGGTGCTCAGCAACTACAAGACAACAAAGCCAATTTCAACGCGAGGTTGTTTAATGATTTCGGCACAACGCGTTGATGGATTGAGTCGATTTGAGCAGCCGCGCTCAAAGTTGTAACTTAGCAATTAATGCCCGCGCAGGATCAAGATACTCCTTCGGTCGAAACCGACCATAACGCAAAATCCCGTTCTTCATTTTCAGCGCTTCGTCATCGCGACTTTCGTTTGCTGTGGCTGGGACAGATCGTTTCTGTCACCGGTTCACAAATGCAATCCGTTGCGATTAATTGGCACGTGTATTTGTTGACAAAGTCTGCATTTGCGCTTGGCTTGGTTGGCTTTTTCAAAGGCGTGCCTATTGTACTTTGCTCGTTGATGGGCGGAGTGGTGGCGGACGCTGTGGATCGACGCAGGCTAATGGTGATAACGCAAAGCCTTATGCTGGTGAGTGCGGCAGCACTTGCCATCGTAACGATTGCGGGCCTGAAAAATGTTTGGCCCATCTATTTGTTGACCGCTTTAGCATCAGGCGCCACCGCATTTGATATTCCAGCCCGGCAGGCATTAATGCCGACCCTGGTACCTGCTTCAGATTTTCCCAATGCAGTTAGTCTTGGCCTTATGGTTTTCAACGTGGCCATGATTGTTGGACCAGCGATTGGTGGCTTCTTACTTGCCGGTTATGGCCCGGCCTCGATCTACAGCCTGAATGCAGTCTCGTTTGTTGCAGTGATCGCGGCGCTCTTAGCAATGCATACGAGCGGGCGCGCGAGCCCTGAGACTGAACAGGCAAACCGCGTAAGTTACGCGGCTTTAAAAGAAGGCTTGGCTTTTGTTTGGCGCACGCCGGTAATCGTGCAGACGATGACGTTGGATTTTGCAGCCACTTTTTTCGCCTCAGCGACGGCACTGCTGCCGATTTTTGCTGCTGAGGTTTTGCGGGTCGGCGCTCGTGGACTTGGGTTCCTGGCGGCGGCTCCTGCCGTGGGTTCGGTATTGACGGCGTTGCTAATCGCGCGCTTCGGCAATTTTCGCCGGCAAGGAGCAGTCGTTATCTGGTCGGTCGCAACCTTCGGCTTGGCGACGGCCGCATTCGGGCTTTCGCGAATCTTTTGGTTCTCGCTACTAATGCTGGCTGTAACCGGCGCGGCCGATACGGTCAGCACGGTTTTGCGCCAGACTATTCGACAACTCGCTACGCCAAATAATTTGCGCGGCCGGATGACGTCGATCAATATGGTCTTCTTTATGGGTGGTCCACAGCTGGGCGAACTCGAGGCGGGCATAGTCGCAACATTCATCGGAGCGCCTTTATCGGTGGTGATCGGCGGTGCCGGCTCGCTGGCGTCCGCCGGCCTTGCCGCTTTCAAAGCCAAAGCGCTGCGCAATTATGAAGGTGCGGAAAGTTAATGAGCGAAGACTGGACACCGCAAGAGACCAATACGCATCAGGATCATGTGATCGCTCACGTCATCGGAGCGACGGTGCTGGGGTACTTTATATACGATGAGACGATTCATCTGTTGCTTGATATTGGGTTCATCTGGAAGATGTTTGTGGATGGCGAGATGGGACTGTTGCCACATCCGGTTGCGACCAGCGAACTGGAGGTTAATGCCCAAACGCGTCAGGAAATCATCAGCGACGTTGATCAACTGCTGGGACACAAACTGCATGCGGAGAATCTGCATCATCTCGTCCAGCCAAAAATCGAATGTTTGATTCGAGCGGTGAACTTTTTCGCCGACAGTCACCGCCGCCGGCTGGTGGTGACAGGAGAGGACGCGAATCTTACAATTGAGACTTCGATTGAGACTGCGGAGATTCGAGTTTATGAGTTCTAACAACGACGCGGACAACCAAAATTCTGAGTTAAATGAAGTGGCGCGCGATGAACGCGAGTCTCTGAAGCAACAACTGCGTCAGGAAGTCGGCCGCGAGCCGACAACGGAAGAACTCGACGACTGGCTAAGGCAGCATACGGAAGGGTATTGATTAATCAAATAGTGCTGAGTACTGAGTGCTGAGCAGGGAACTGAGCAAAGGGCAAAGGGCAAAGCGTCGAAAAGGGCAAAGAGCGAAGGGCGAGGTGAGCCAATGCATCGGCTCCCTCGCCCCTTTGTTCCATTAACTGTGCGGCGATTGAATGCTTTGACTCATTGCTCAGCACTCATTGCTTAGCACTTTCTTTGTTTAGCTCATCACGATGATCTGGTTATCCACTTGCTTCACGCCCTTGATCGCTCGCAGCATGCGCTCGATTTGAGACTTGACGGCTTCGCTCTTCACAGTCCCAGTCACCATCACCTTGCCATCAATCACTGAAGCCGTAATGCCCAGGCTGGACAGGTTTGGATCGTCGCTAATCTTTTTATCAATCGCTGCCTGAATCGAGCTGTCGTCTGATCCCGATGCCGGCGCTGATGCGCCTGCCGGTGCGGGCTGGTTGATGATCACCGGCGGTTGGCCTGCAGGGGCAGGTTGCTGAATGATGACCGGTGGTTGTTGCTGCGCTGGTTGCTGGACTATCACCGGCTGCTGCGCGGCAGGCTGTTGCTGCGCCGTCAAATTCGCGTTCGTTGTATCTGTCGACTGTCCGTTCATCAAGAACAGAACAACGATGGTAATCAAAGCAATCGCGACCACTACGATTATTCCGACTGTCGCGCCGGAGACGCCGCCGCGATCATTTCGCACGGCCTAGGTTTGGGTTACCTCGCGCCTCGACGTTGGCGTTTCCACCACCACTCTACTGCGGCGCGCTTGCTCGTCATCGTATGCCATTGTTTGGGTTCCTCCTGCGTTCTCACAACTTCTAAGGTTGGAAGTGCAATCATCATTCCCAACTTTTCAAATCGTCAGCGATCCTGAACCGTGGGAAAAATTACAGAGAATACTAAGCATTTGCGTTGGCGGCGCAGTTGGCAAGATTCGCTCCGTATGCTTTCCGGTCTGAGCGCTAGCAGTATGCCGATAATCGAGACACAGCCATTGCCGATTGCCAAATGCCAATTCCGATTTCAATTCTGAACGCCGAAACCACGTCGCCGGGTGATTCCGAAGGCTCGGCTCTGGTACGATTCTTTTTCCAACAACCGAAACCACTTATGACAACAGCAATCATTCATCATCCAATATTTAGAGAGCACGACACGGGCCCCGGACATCCCGAATCGCCGTCCCGTTACAGCGTAATTATGGAAGCTCTTCAGGGCGACGAAGAATTGTGGTCCAGGACTTTGGAAGTGAAAGCCCGACCGGCGCCTCGCGGCGATATTCAAGCGTGTCACACCACGCAGCTTTACAAGCAAGTCGAACGCGTTGTTGCCGATGGTACTGGTTATCTTGACGCCGACACGGTGGTGTCAATGCGTTCGCTGGATGCAGCGCTGCACGGAAGCGGCGCGGCGTGCGCCGCTGTTGATATGATTATGCAAGGGAAGGCGACCAATGCTTTCGTGCCGGTGCGGCCTCCGGGACATCACGCAACAGCCGAACGATCGATGGGGTTCTGCCTTTTTAACAACGTAGGTGTCGCCGCGCGCTATGCGCAAAATCGTTATCAGGAGATCGAGCGGGTAGCGATTGTCGATTGGGACGTCCATCACGGCAACGGAACTCAGGGACTTTTCTATGACGACCCTACCGTTTTCTTTTTCTCATCACACCAATACCCGTGGTATCCGGGAACAGGTTCGAAAGGCGAAACGGGTGTCGCGCGCGGCGCGGGCTACACGTTGAATTTGCCATTGCGCGCGGCAACCCCGGCGCTTGAACACAAACGAATGTTTGAAGCAGCACTTGATCAAATCGCGGGCAACTTCAAGCCTGATTTGATAATGATTTCCGCCGGCTTTGATTCGCACCAGGGCGATCCGCTGGGCCAGCTCTTGTTGCAGGATGAGGATTTCATCGCGCTTACTGCCGCTGTAAAAGACTGGGCCGCGGAAAGCTGTAACGGTCGCGTCGTGTCGTGTCTCGAAGGTGGTTACAATCTGCAGACCCTTGGCGAAACGGTCCGCGCGCATGTGACGGAACTGGCACGGGCATGACTGCGGAGTGCTCAGTGCTGAGCGATGAGTGGGTCGCTAGGGTAACCGATCGCTCGACAGCTTAATTCGCAGGTTGGGAAGAGGCGCTTGCGCCCGCTCTTGTTGGATCAAAAAGGCCCGGTGGGAGATTGCACAGCACTCAGCACTCAGCACTCAGCACTCATTGCCGCTTATTGCTCTGCACTCATTGCTTGATTGCTACCTTGAGGAGTACACTCACCGCACTTAACCATTTCGGAACGTAAGCGCATGAAGTGTACCCATAAAAGCGTGGATCTTCATCGCATTGAAACTCGAAAGTTTTGATCTGCGTTTCGAAGAGCACAGAGCGTCGAATCCCTCAACTGCGCTCTAATCTGGAGACCAGTAACATGCCAGACATGGAAATTACTTGCGCTGAGTGTGGCAACACATTCCCGTTCACGGAACGCGAGCAGGAGTACTATCAGGAAAGGAATTTGACTCACCCGAAACGTTGCAAGCCTTGTCGCGACGCGCGGCGCTCAAATTTTGGCGCCTCGCGAGGCGGCGGCGGCGAACGTGAAAGGTTCGATATTACATGTGATCAGTGCGGTAAGCAGGACACTGTTCCATTCAAACCTTCAAGCGGACGCCCGGTACTCTGCGGAGATTGCTTCAGCGCGAATCGCGCCGCGCAACGGACCTAGCGCCCGACCGGTTGCCAATTCAGCAAAGTAACAAACATTGAAAGCGTGCAGCGGGGTACGCATGATTTCTTAAACTATGTCTTTCGAGACGATCAAATTTGAGCGACGCGGCGCAGTGGCTTTGCTGACACTGAACCGTCCTGATTCGTTGAATGCGTTGACTACCAAGGTCGCTGAAGAATTCTTAGCGGCGGTAAACACCGCACAGGCGGGCGGGTCGCGAGCAATTTTGTTGACGGGTGAAGGACGGGCCTTTTGTTCTGGTGGCGATATTAAGGAGATGCGCAGCATCGCTGAGCGCGCGGGAAAGATTGAAGCCTTTTTCGACGAACCATTGCAGTTGCTAAACGAATGTATCGAGACAATCAGGCAGACACCGCTGCCCTTTGTCGCTGCCGTTAACGGCGCTGCGTCAGGTGGCGGTTGCAACCTGGCTTTAGCCTGTGACGTTGTTATCGCCGGCGAGAGCGCCAAATTCAATCAGGCATTTATCAAGATCGGATTGGTGCCGGACTGCGGCGGCAGTTTCATTTTGCCGCGATTGATCGGTTGGAGACGCGCTGCTGCACTGATGCTGACGGGCGAAGTTGTCGGGGCGCGCGAAGCGGCGCAGATGGGGATGATCAATGCGGTCGTTCCGGATGCTGAACTGATGGCCCAGGCGATGGCCATGGCTGAGAAACTCGCAAACGCGCCGACCGCGGCCATCGGACGAATTAAGCAGTTATTGGAAGCGAGCGCGACTAACAGCTATTCACAACAATTGGAATTGGAGAGGAAACTACAGATTCAATCGGGAATGACGACAGATTTTAAGGAAGGCGTCGGAGCATTTCTCGAGAAAAGAGCAGCAAAATTCGTCGGCGGTTAAAGCTTTAGCAATTTGTGCAGTATTAAGCCGCCGAAGCTGCTCGGCGGCTTTTGTTTTTTAAGATCAAAGTTCCAAGTTCAAAAGTTCAAGTTCCAAAGTTGGGTCGCGCGACACCTGACCTTCAACTTCGAACCTTGAACTTTGAACTGATTTGCCATGGACTCGCTAACCTACATTCAGCTCCTGCGCAGCAACCGATCGTTTCGGCGATTGTGGGTTGGGCAGGTGATTTCCGAACTCGGCAATTGGTTTAACTTTATTGCCGCGCTGGGATTGGTACGCGCGCTTTCCGGTGGCGATCCTGAGGTGACCACGATCATCTTACTTGCGCGGCTGATACCGTTCAGCATGTTCGCTCCAATCGCGGGTGCGTTCGTCGATCGCTGGTCCCGGCGGACGGTAATGATCGTCAGCGATCTGGCTCGTGTAGTCATCGCGTTGGGATTTTTGCTCATTCACGGTCCGGAACAGTTCTGGATCGCATACGTATGCACTGCGTTGCTGTCTTTCTTTGGTGCCTTCTTTGAAGCGGCCAAGAACGCCACCCTGCCGAACATCACCGGCGAACGCGATCTACTCGCAGGCAACGCGTTAATGTTTTCATCACGGTTTTTGTTGATGTCTTTTGGAGCTGCACTCGGTGGCTGGACCGCGGCGACCGTGGGATACCGCGCGGCATTTTTAGTGAATGCAGCTTCGTTTTTGATCTCGGCTTTATCGGTATGGTTAATTCCCGAATCGCAAACACGACAAGTTGATCGTGGAATCACAGCCGTGGTTGAACGCCCAGGATTCTGGTCAGACATTCGCGAAGGCTGGGCCTACATTGTTAGCCACCGGCCGGTAGCGGCGATCATTTTCATTAATGTTTTATGGGCGACGGGCGGCGGTGCGGTGAACCTTATCTCCGATCGACTTGGCGGAATTGTATTCGCAGGCCAACACGGAATCAGCGGCGACTCGGCTGTGGCCGCGTTGTACTTTGCCGCCGGCATGGGCCTGTTCATCGGCATGATGATCGCCAGACGGGCCGGAATTTACTTCGAGGTGCGCGGATCAATTCCCGGCTTTATTGGTTGGAGTCTATTGGCGCAGGGGTTGATCTTTGCTTTGATGGGCATCATGCCGAATCTTTGGCTCGTCTGCGTGCTGCTTTTCATCGGCCGGATTTTGCTGGGTGCGGAGTTCGCCGTTCAGGAAACCTTGTTGATGCGGTTGGTGCCGGACAAACTTCGCGGTCGTGTATCAACGACTGACCGCGCTACTGAAATGCTGATCTGGACCTTCTCGACTTCGGTTGCTGGTTGGTCGTTGCATTTAATCACGCCGCGTTTTCTTACGGTGATTTCCGGACTGCTATCGGCGACGTCGGGGATCGCCTGGCTGTTGCTGTTTGCTTTTGGAAAAGTGAGACTGCCAAAGCGTTGGGGCAGACCTGGGGAGGTCCTAAAAACGGAAACGCTGCCGGTAGCTGGAGATTAGCAAACTCAACTACGGCAGCGTAGAGAAACCGTTTACCTGATTTTAGGCTTCCGGTCTGGAATGAATCAGGCGTCGAATGCGATCAGCGAACAGCACGTCGATCTTGCGCGGTTCGATCAAGGCAGTAACCTCGCCCGAGCCCCAGATCGGGTGTTGCATCGTCTGGCCGGTGCGATACGTGCGCGTCCAATCGTAAGGATCAGTGCTTTCGGTTTTAGCGCGCCCTTTGGCAAGCTTGGCCGAATTCGAAAATGAACTTTTCGTGTTGCACTTTGGGCAAGTTACTCGCGAAACCAGTCCGCGCTTCGTAATCGAGGCCACCACGTGACCGCGCTCCTCGTTACATACTTCGCACAATTTTTCTACTCGATCCCCAACCGCGTAAGTCTGCTTTTCCATAATTTTCCTCTGAAATAGTTGTTAAAAAGTGAACGCTGCGCGTCTGCGTTATCTGCAGGGTAGCAGGAGAATTTACGCTTAATAATGCCTTATTAGTTGGTGTTTCGCAAGTTGCGACGCGGTGTTGGCTGTTGTGGGACTGACGATTACACAAGTATTACAACGCTGTTTTCCAAAGGCTGTTAGCATCAATCGGAGGTTCCACGGAACTTAAATTTTTTCGGGAGAAGCTGATGGAAATTAATGTAGCCAGGACTAATAAGCGATCGCCAATTCAATGGAACACGATCGTCTTCATGACCATTTTTCACGCTTGCGCAGTCGCGTCGCTCTTCATGATTAGCTGGAACGTTTGGCCGATAACAATTTTGCTGTGGTGGGTTTCAGGAAGCTTAGGCATCGGCATGGGTTATCATCGCTTGCTCACGCACCGCGGATACAAGACACCAAAACTAGTTGAGTACTTTCTCACTTTCTGTGGTTTGCTTGCACTTGAAGGCGGCGCCATTAACTGGGTCGTTACTCATCGCCTACACCATTCGAAAACGGATACGTTCGGCGATCCGCACAGCCCGCGCGATGGTGGCTGGTGGTCGCACATGGGCTGGATTCTTACCGGTACCGCTCAGCAACACGATGATGAAACGATGCGCCGTTATGCTCCGGACCTAATGAAAGATCCGGTGCACGTCTGGATGAATCGACTTTATTTTGTACCCCTCATTATCAGCGGAATGATACTGCTGGCGATTGGCGGTTGGTCCATGATGTTCGTGGGCGTCTTTCTTCGCGTAACCATCGGCTTGCATTTCACCTGGCTGGTCAATTCGGCCACGCACATGTGGGGCAAGCGACGCTTTGTTACCACGGACGACTCAACGAACAGCTGGTGGGTGGCTTTACTAACATTTGGCGAAGGCTGGCACAACAATCACCATGCTTATCCACGCGCCGCGCGTCACGGACTGCGGTGGTATGAAATAGATGTGAATTGGTACGGCATCCGCATGCTTCAGATCTTCGGCCTGGCGCGAAATATCAAACTCATTAGC
>DATENN010000088.1:0-6366 GCA_035275045.1 Pyrinomonadaceae bacterium | reverse complement strand
GTTCGCCGAGCGCCGAAAGCGGCACATCCACGTCGCGCATCGGAATATTGATGATCGGATGCCCTGCCTTCTCAGCTTCATCGCGCGCCACATTGCCCGCGCTCTCGCCGTGACGCACGACCCAGAGCACGTCAGGCCACTTCTGATCTTCGCTCACTTTTCAGTTCCCTCAAAGGTTTCGAGTTTCGAGTTGCGGGTTTCGAGTTCGTTTACAAAACAATCTCCACCTGAGATTTGACTTGAATCAGCAAAGCATACTGGAAACTCGAGACGTGAAACTCGAAACTCGAAACTGATGTTCAGATTCATCTGGCTAGTCCCTCTTCTTCCTCTTGCCGGAGCAGCCATCAACGGCTTGCTGGGGCGGAAGCTCCGTTTCTCCGAAAAGCTTGTCAGCAGTATCGCAGTGGGTTCAATTGCGCTTGCTTTCCTAATCACCGTTGCGGCCGTTTACTCCTACGCATTCAGCAGTAATGCGATGTGGCCGCAGACGTATGTCACCAGCCAGGACGGCGCCTTCAGTTTCATCTGGATTCCCGGCGGCGCCGTGAGGCAGACACAAGGCGACCTCGAACGCGCGCTCGGCAATGTTCAAACGGAAATGCAAAAGCAGTTGGCGGAAGGTCAACCTATTGGGAGCGGTACCAGCTTTGAAAGAAACGCTACGGCGGCGCCAGTCTTAAACGTTGAGTGGAGCTATCAACTCGATGCGCTTTCATCCATTTTCATGCTGATCGTGACGGGTGTCGGCCTTTGTATTTTTGTCTTTGCGACCGGGTACATGCATGGCGACACCGGCTTTTACCGGTTCTTTGCCTACATGGGCCTATTCATGTTTTCGATGCTCGTGCTGGTGATGGGCTCGAACTTTCTGATGATGTTCGTCGGCTGGGAAGGTGTCGGTCTGTGCTCTTATTTATTGATTGGATATTACTTTGATCGACAGGAAGCAGCGAACGCTTCACGTAAAGCCTTCATTACGAACCGCGTCGGGGATTTTGGATTTGCGCTCGCAATTTTCGGCGTCATTGCAACGTTTGGGACTACGCAATACACGGATGTTTTTGGACAAGCGGCGAGTTTCCCGCTTGAGCCTTTAGGGCACTTTGGTTTGTTGTCCTGGATTGGCCTCGGTCTCTTTGTCGGCGCCTGTGGCAAATCGGCCCAATTGCCATTACATGTTTGGCTTCCCGATGCGATGGCCGGCCCAACGCCAGTGTCCGCGCTGATTCACGCGGCGACGATGGTGACGGCGGGCTTGTATATGGTTACGCGCACCAACGTCATATTTCAGCATTCGCAAACGATGATGTTAGTGGTTGCGCTGGTCGGCGCCGCAACCGCGCTGTTTGCGGCCACGATTGGCATAACCCAAAACGACATCAAAAAGGTGCTCGCCTACTCAACGGTTTCGCAGCTGGGTTTCATGTTCATGGCCTGCGGTGTGGGTGCATTCGTGATTGGCATCTTTCATGTGATGACGCACGCGTTCTTCAAAGCCTTAATGTTCCTCGGCGCGGGCAGCGTGATTCACGGTATGCATCACGAGCAGGACATGGGGCGCATGGGCAACCTGCGAAAGTACATGCCTTATACATATGTGACTTTCCTGGCGGGTTGGCTGGCCATCTGCGGAATCATTCCCTTCAGCGGCTTTTGGTCGAAAGACGAGATTCTTTGGAACGCGGCTGCTACGCGTTACATTCCGGTCGGATGGCTGGTTTGGATCGTCGGAACAATTGCCGCAACCTGTACGGCGTTTTACATGACGCGACTGGTGGCAATGACTTTTTGGGGCAAGGAAAAGTTTTTGGGCCACCAAGCAGGCGGCGAAGCCGATGAAGCGCACGCCGCGGCGTTTGATAAAGGTTTGACGTCGCATGACGCAAAATTTGAATCAGCGGGCGACCGTCCTCGTCACGAGCCGGGCGAACATGTCGGGCCAACTGACCGTCATGTTCATATTCCGCACGAATCGCCGCCGTCGATGTGGATTCCGCTGGTTGTTCTGGCTGTGCTTGCAACTATCGGCGGTTTCGTCGGTATTAGCACTGCGTTCACTGGCGGGAAGCATGTCGGCGGCCGTTTGAATATCGTCAATCTTCTCGATCCAATCATTTGGAATCCTACGACGCGCCAGTTCGGTAAAGAGCAGGCAGTCGACAGCACCGGAAAACCGGTGATTGCTGAAGCCGAAGCGCGCGCGGTATTGCTACCTGCCGAACATGAAGCTGAAGCCGCATCGCCTTATGGTCATGAGGGATTCAATCTCGCGCATGCTGCCGAGAGCAAACTAGGTAGTGAGACTGCGACCGAATGGCTATTCATCGTCATTTCTTTGATCGTCGCGGGTATAGGCATCGGACTGGGACTGCTTTTTTATGTAAAGGACACGCGCCTGCCTGACATATGGGCCGCGCGACTCAAACCGCTTTACGAAGCAAGCTACAACAAATACTGGGTAGACGAGTTTTTTGGTTGGGCGGTAACGCGTCGAGTTATGGATGCTGCGCGCGGCGTATTTGCGTTCGATTCAAAAGCAGTCGATGGCGCGGTCAACGGATCCGCTTGGCTGACACGCTTGTCCAGTCGCATTACCGGCGGGACAGATCAATATTTCGTTGACGGACTGGTGAATGCGATTGCGGCCTTCATTGCCCGGCTGATGTCGCCGCTGTTCCGCGCCGCGCAAACTGGATTTACACAGAATTACGCGCTGGTCATGGTGCTTGGTTTAGTCGCAGCCGTGGCGTTGTTCTTTGGGCCCGACATCGCCGCAGCGTTAAAGAGCGTTTTTGCGTTCCACTTTTAGTTATCTATGAAGGAATCCATCTCGCAAAACTTCGCCGACGAGAGCATCGATGCGGAAGCCGCATGGTTCAAAGAGCTTTCGAAAGAGAACGTGAAAAAGTGTTGGCGGCGTTAACCGACATCGGATTTGGCACGGCCCAAATGACTAGAAGAAATCGTCAATACTGAGATTACGATTTTCACGGATCGACTTCGTTTGGATGTGCAGACGTTTACGCCGGGTATAAATTTCGAAGAGGCCCGGGGATATTGAAGGCCACGGAAGAACAATCTGACAGCGAGGATTTCAGTGCTTAAGACAAACATTCTCTCGATAGTGACGTGGCTGCCGACCCTTGGCGCGATCATCATTCTCGCTCTTTTCAAAAAAGAGCAGGGAACTGTGATCAAAAAATTTGCTACCGCCTGGTTTGGTCTTGCATTTGTTGCGTCCCTTGTTCTGCTGACTTACGACCGCGCGATGGGCGGCATGCAGTTCCTCGAAGATCGACAGTGGATCCCGGTTATCGGCGCGCGCTACCAAATGGGCGCTGATGGTGTGGCCGTGCTGCTGATCGTATTGACTACGTTGCTTGGCGTGATCGCTGCGCTGTCTTCATGGAAATACATCGCAAAGCGCGAAAAAGAATATTACGTGCTACTGCTGTTGTTGCAGACCGCCGTGGTTGGTGTTTTCACGTCGATGGATCTGTTTTTGTTTTACTTGTTCTTCGAAGTGTCGCTGGTTCCTATGTATTTCCTGATCGGAATTTGGGGTGGAGAAAATCGGCTCTACGCGGCAATCAAATTCTTTTTATATACGTTAGTCGGATCGGTCGTAATGCTGTTGGGAGTTTTGAAGGTTTACTTTCTGACGCAGGATACCGAACTTACCAGCCGCATCACTCAATCAACCATCGATTTGTTAGCGGGAAACCAACAAGCCGCAGGAATGGTTTCGAGCACGTTGCAGGCGGCCGCGCAAAACGGCACCGGCACATTCAATATTCTTTACTTGCAGGCAATGGGATCAGTGATGCCGATGGGCGCGATGCAAGTATTGCTCTTCTTCGCATTCGCGCTCGGCTTTGCGATCAAGGTGCCGATGTTTCCGTTCCACACCTGGTTGCCGGACGCGCACGTTGAAGCGCCCACAGCCGGCTCAGTAATTCTCGCGGGCATTTTGCTAAAGCTCGGTACATACGGTTTCTATCGTTTCAACATTCCGATGTTTCCCGCCGCGTCCGCCGACGAAAGCTTTTTCTTTAATGGTACCAATCACCAATTCGGCGTGCGCAGCGTCATGATTTTCCTGGCGATCGTGGGAATAATCTATGGCGCGCTGGCGGCGATGTATTTCGTCGTTAAAAAAGACGGCGATATGAAAAAGTTGGTCGCCTATTCATCCGTTTCATCGATGGGAATCGTGATGCTGGGACTGTTTGCGCTTAACCCGAATGGCGTAAATGGCGCGGTGTTGCACATGATCAATCACGGAATTTATTCGGCAGCGCTGTTCCTATTAGTCGGAATTATTTATGAAAGACGGCACACCCGAAATGTTTCCGAGTTTGGCGGGTTGTCGCATGTCATGCCGGGGTATGCGGCTGTATTTTTATCGATGGCCATGACGGCGATCGGCTTGCCATTGCTCTGCGTCTTTATTTCCGAGTTCCTTTCGCTGCGGGGGGCGTTCGAAGCGAATCCGGCGTGGGCTGCCTGGGGCGCGTTGGGAATTATTTTGAACGCGGGTTACATGCTTTGGCTTTACCAACGGATGTTCTTTGGCACTATTGATAATCCAAAGAATGAAAAACTGACTGACCTGAGTGCGCGCGAATGGGTATACATGACGCCGTTGATAATCCTATCGCTGTGGATTGGCGTCTACCCCAAGCCATTTCTTAATTACATCGAGCGCCCGGTGAATGCCATAGTGCGGCAGGTGCGGCCAACGTATCCGATCCCAGGTATGCCGGCGCCGGTGGATACTCAGCAGCGGGCTGCCAGATAGGATAGTTTCTGGTTTCGAGTTTCGAGTTTCGGGTTTCGAGTTCGAGTTAGCAACAGCTGGCAATGAACAACTGACAACGCACAACCAACACCACCGGATGCTTTTCCTTCAAGCCAACTCAACAACTCTCTTTAGTATTAGCGATCTGCGGCTAATCGCTCCGGAGTTGATCCTGACGATTTGCGCGTGCGTGGCGTTGGTAATGGAAGTCGTCCTGCCTTATCGCAAGAGCAAGCTGGTTGCCTATTTCTCTTTGGCCGGTGTGGTCCTGGCCGCTTTATCGCTTGTCTTGCAATGGTGGGCCGTCGGCGACTCTCTGCCGCTCGAAGGCTTTTATGGCATGGTGCGGATTGATGGTTTTGCCTTGCTCTTCAAGGGGATTTTCCTGGTCGGCGCCGCGCTGGCGATTGCGATTTCGACCCGTTACCTCGACATCGAAGGCGAGCAGCACGGCGAGTATTACGCGCTCGTTCTTTTTGCCACGGTCGGCATGATGTTCCTTGGCTGTGGTTACGATCTGATCGCGCTGTACATCAGTTTGGAATTGATGGCGCTGACGTTCTATGTACTCGTCGCATTTACAAAACGTGAAAAGCGTTCGAACGAAGCGGCGATGAAATACTTTTTGCTGGGCGCTTTTTCGTCGGGCATTTTGTTGTATGGCATGTCGTTGCTGTATGGGATTGCGGGTTCAACTAACCTTACTGAAATCGGGCGAGGCATTGCGGGATTAGCTGCAGCGACGCCGCCCGGAGAACCAACACTACGGCCATTGCTGTTGTTGGGAATGATTGCGCTGGCCGCCGGGTTGTTTTTCAAAATTGCGGCCGTGCCGTTTCATATGTGGGCGCCTGACGCATATGAAGGCGCGCCGACGCCAGTCACCGCCTTTCTCTCGACCGGATCGAAAGCCGCCAGCTTTGCGCTCTACGCGAGAATTTTCATTGAAGCAATGAATTCAATGCGCGCGGACTGGGCGCCGCTGCTCGCGCTGGTAGCGGCGATCACAATCATGGTCGGCAACTGGGCCGCAGTCACGCAGGAAAATTCGAAACGATTGCTGGCATACTCATCGATCTCGAATGCAGGCTACTTGTTACTGGGACTTATCGCAGGGAACAGTTACGGCTATACCGGGCTGATGATTTATTTGTTGGTATACACGCTGATGAACATGGGCGCCTTCGGAATTGTTATCAGCCTGCGGCGCCGCGGAATCATCGGCGACAATGTCGACGACCTGGCAGGCCTCGCACAAAAAGCGCCGGGGATGGCTGCCATGATGACGATATTTATGCTGTCGCTTGGCGGGTTGCCAATTACCGGCGGATTCATCGGGAAGTATTTTTTGTTTGGCGGCCTGCTTCAGCGCGGCGCCGCCGAAGGAAAACGCTGGTACTACTGGCTGGCCGGCTGGGCCATCATCAACACCGTTGTTTCGTTTTACTATTACATTCGCTTCATCAAAGTGATGTACCTCGGCGATCGCATTGCTGACGATAAGCCGCTGTCACTTTCACCTGCATTACAGACGGCGCTTATTGTTTCAGTCGCAGGTATTA
>DATENN010000087.1:0-2851 GCA_035275045.1 Pyrinomonadaceae bacterium | reverse complement strand
GTTGGGCTTGTGTCTCGGCATTGTTGCCCCCGTGATTGGATCGCTATTGACTGTGATCGCATGGGTGGTGGGCACGCATCTGCACGGCACGTTGATTCAACGGCTCGGCACCTTGCTGCTTTTCCTGACGATACCGCTGTTGGTCTTCGGAGCGCATTGTCTGGATCTTATGGACCAGCAGGATGAAGCCAGCCGACGGCAAAAAGCCGAAGTCGTAAAGTTGACGGGACGCAAATAACCAGCGTGGCAACAGAGCTCAAACGTTTCATCATCGGACGCGCCTTAAAGACCGAACAAGCCGCTCATGAGCGCCTGACAAAAAAAACCGCACTTGCTGTCTTCTCATCGGACGCATTGTCATCGACCGCCTACGCAAGCGAAGAAATCCTGTTGGTACTTGCCGTAGCCGTCGTTTACGGACAAACCAGCGCATTCAGATATGTGGTGCCGATTTCAATTGGAATCGGAACCCTGCTGGTTATTGTTGCCACCAGTTATCGCCAGACGATCCACGCCTATCCCTCCGGTGGCGGCGCCTACATCGTGGCCAAAGAAAACCTTGGAGTTACTGCGGGACTAGTCGCGGCGGCTGCGCTTTTGGTCGACTATGTTTTGACGGTTGCCGTTTCAATCGCCGCCGGAGTCGCAGCCATAACATCGATGGTCCAGGGGACGCGCTACGCGTGGTTGGACCAGCACAAAGTTTTCCTATGTTTGTTGTGCATTGCCTTTATCGCGCTCGCAAATCTGCGTGGCGTGCGTGAATCAGGAGCGTTGTTCGCAGCCCCGACTTATGCCTTTCTAATCAGTTTTCTTTTCATGATCGGTTACGGATTGATCACCTATTACTTCTTTTACGGCGCTGCGGCCCTGTCCAGACCTGATGCTATAAAGACCGCCGAAGGCTATCACTTGCAACCGCTCACACTCTTCCTGCTGCTGGGCGCGTTCTCGAATGGCTGCGCCGCGCTGACAGGCATCGAGGCGATCTCGAACGGCGTGCCGGCGTTCAAACAACCCGAGGCTAAGAACGCTGCGACCACGCTGGTCTGGATGGCGCTGTTGCTGACGACGATGTTCCTGGGAACGAGTGTGCTGGCATACCTGTACCACGTGCACCCGCACGCGAGCGAAACAGTCATTTCGCAGTTCGCGCGCATCATGTTTACCGGAGCGATGGGCTGGTTCTATTACGTGGTCCAGGTCGCGACCGCATTGATTTTGGTACTGGCGGCAAACACCTCGTTCGCTGATTTTCCACGGCTCGGCAGCTTGCTCGCGCGCGATCGATTCTTACCGCGACAGTTTGCGACACGCGGTGACAAGCTTGTTTTCTCAAACGGCATTGTGATTTTGGCAATATTCGCGAGCATTCTGGTGATTGCTTTTGGTGGTGATACAAGCCGGCTAATCCCACTCTACGCGGTCGGCGTGTTTCTTTCGTTCACTCTTTCGCAATCAGGGATGGTGCGGCACTGGCTGAATGTGCGCGCGCAAACCCCGAAGCAGAAGAAGCGGCGGCGCAAGCAGGAAGACGAAATTCACTACACGCAAAGCACGGTGGATCGCGAGCCGTTGCCTGACGCTGAACTGCAGGCGTCTGAGGAACGTCCGGCAACCTTCGTCACAGATGAAGTGACGGATAAATCTCATTGGAAAAAATCGATCGTCATCAACGCGGTAGGCGCATTGGCGACGTTCATCGTTCTGTGCGTGTTCATCGCGACCAAATTTATTCACGGCGCCTGGATCGTTGTCGTCGTGATTCCCTTACTGGTACTAATGTTTCGCGCCATTCACAACCACTATGTCGGCATTGCGAAACAACTTTCGACCGAAGGATTAAGCGAACTGACTCCGATCCAACACACAGTTATTGTGCCAATCTCTGGGATTCATCGCGGAGTCGTTGGCGCGCTGCAATACGCTAAGTCAATCGCGCCGAATCATGTGCAGGCTCTGTATGTAGATTTTGACGAAGAGGCCACCGTCAAACTGCGCGAGAAGTGGGAGCGTTGGGGCGCGGGCGTGCAGTTAGTCGTGTTGCCCTCGCCGTATCGCGAGTTGACGCGACCGCTATTGCGTTACATCAGCCGGCTGGAGAAAAGAAACCACAACGACGTCGTGACGGTCGTCCTTCCGGAATTCGTGCCGGCGAGATGGTGGCAACACCTGTTGCACAATCAGAGTTCGTTGATGCTTAAGGGCGCGCTGCTATTTAAGGAGGGAGTAATCGTAACCAGCGTGCCATATCACTTAAAAGGTTGAGACGGTCGTCGACGGCTGACCAGGAGGCGCCTACAGGTTCAAGTTTGCGTTTATCCGTTGCGCGAGTTGAAGCGCCGTTTCTTTATCAATTAGATGGTCGCGGAACTCGGAAGCATGCAACCACGGATGATTTAAATGATCCGGTTCGGAATCATAACGTGGAAACAGGTGCCAGTGAATGTGCGGATCCTGGTTCCCATAACACGAATAATTCATTTTCCACGGTTTGAAAGTCTCGACCAGTCCCTGTGCGGCTTGCATCAGCTCCGTGAACAAAGCGCTTAGGATGAACGATTCGAGTTCATGCAATTCCCTGACATGATCTTTCAGCAGTAACAAACAATAGCCTTTGTGAAACTGGTGGTCGCCAACAACCAGAATTGAATGTTCAAACTCGTGAATGAAATGCGGGTTTTTTCCATCTCGCCATAGTGAGATTCGCTGACAGATCGAGCAGGTAGGGTTTTGATCCATTCGAAGGTTGGTCGAGTGCGACGATTACAGGCTACGAAAAACTTTTGCCTCTAATTCCTTTACATCGAAATCGCGATTGAAGACGTCCTCAATACTTAGTTTTTCAGTC
>DATENN010000086.1:0-11877 GCA_035275045.1 Pyrinomonadaceae bacterium | reverse complement strand
TTTGTTATCTCCGGATTCTGCATTCACCTGCAATGGGCCAAGTCTCGCGCCGCCGGCGTCGAGCGGCAAATCGAATTTGGTTCTTTTTGGCGACGTCGCCTGCGGCGGTTGTATCCGCCATACCTGATCGCGTTTGCGCTGTTCATGTTGATGGCGGCCGCAACCACTGGCATCAACATCACGCATTTCTTTGTTTACGACGTCGTGATGCACCTGCTAATGCTTCACAATCTCGAGCCGCAAACGTGTTACAGCATCAACGGAGTTTTCTGGACGCTGGCTGTTGAGGAACAACTCTATCTTGCCTACTTTCTCTTACTCTTTTTGCGAAAGCGTTGGGGCTGGCGCCGAACGTTGCTCGTTTGCATGGCAGTTCGCGTCGGCTGGTTCATTTTCAGCCACTGGGTTTGGGTCTTTGCAGGTAAAGGTGTGCCGGTGCCCGAGGCGGCGGCGTCGCATTGGTTTACCTGGGCGTTGGGCGCGATCGCGGTGGAGGCAACCTTCGGCTTGGTGACGCTGCCGAGTTGGTGTCGCAATATTTGGCTGGGCGCGATCTCAGTTGTTGCCGCGTCGGCATTCGCAACCTGGCTTCCAAGTATTCCCAAGGATACGCTGGCCCATGACATTCCCTGGTTGCTGATTCACCCCCTGTGGGGCTTTGGCTTTTTTGTCATCATCAATCGCGCGGTGGCAGCCGAGCACCTTTGGACACAAGCGCCGACGCTGGGAATGGTTCGCCGTCTCTTAACGAGAATATTGGGCGCCGCTGCGGCTATAGGAGTTTTTTCTTATTCCTTATACCTAACACATGAATTGGTGGTGATGGCATCGTGGACGTTCACAGTTCGCGAACTCTCACCGATTGTGAATGCGCTCGCGATAGTGGTGCCCGCGACCGTCGGGTTTGCGTGGTTGTTCTTCAGATATTGCGAACGGCCGTACATGAGAAAGCCGCCACTTAAAGCTTCCGAAGTGCAAGAAAGATTTGTAAGGAACTATCGGGAAGAAGAAAGCGGTCCGGTGTTTGTTCAAACCCTTCCAGCCGTGGCCGACGAAGCGTAGAGTCAGTCAGCGCTAACAGAATATCCGCCCGACTGCTCCTGCAGACTGCGGCTGCTTACTGGACTTCGTACGTCGCGACGCTCGTAGGCGTTTCAAAACAACGAACCTTGTAGATTCGCACTCGCTCATCTCCTACCTTTGCGGCAATCCGCTCTAAGACGTACTTCGCAAGGTTCTCGGCTGAAGGTTGCAGTTCGGTGAAGGGTTCCAGTTCGTTGATGTTTCGATGATCCAGATACTGAACGACTTCGTCAGCGGCAGCTTTCAGTTCTACAAAATCAACCAGCAGCCCGATGTTGTCGAGTTCGCTACCGCGCGCATAGATTTCGATTTTATAGTTGTGGCCGTGCAGATTTTCGCACTTTCCCTTGTAGCCACGCAGTTGATGCGCGCTGGAAAAGTTGCGCTCGATCATCACTTCAAACATTCCGGCCATGAAGCAAGTCTAACGTCCAAACTCCAAAGTCCAAAACGACGGTTCCAGACTCAGTAGTAGCACAGACTTTAGTCTGTATTTACGTCAAGTCAGCACAGACTGAAGTCTGTGCCACATTGTTTGGCGACATCACAAAACACCGGCGACATTTGATCGTGGACTTTGGATGTTCGACCCCGTCTCAAACATTTGCGCCAGATCATCAATTCGTGAGGTGACGCGACATTGGGGCAGGCTCTTCAAAAACAGGCGTCCGTAACTTTTCGTTTTTAGACGCGGATCCAATACGGCTAAAACGCCGCGATCAGTTGTACTTCGGATCAATCGTCCCAGGCCTTGTTTCAAACTGATTATTGCCTGCGGTACGCTGTACTCGAAGAAGCTGGACCCACCTTCGTCTTCAATGTAACGCTGTCGGGCGGCGACGATCGGATCCGTCGGCACCGCAAACGGCAGCTTATCGATGATCACGCAAGACAACTGCTCACCCCGCACATCGACGCCCTGCCAAAAACTCGATGTCGCAAACAATACCGCGTGCGGTGTCTGGCGAAACCTTTCCAGCAATCGTCCTTTCGATGCAGTCCCCTGCAGTAAACACGGAAATTCGAGTTCCGGCATGACTAGATCATAGAGCGATTGCATACCGGCCAAACTTGTCGAGAGCACGAACGCGCGCCCCTGCGTCGCACCGACGATTTTGATCACCTCCTCGGCCGCCGCGCCGGACCATTCATGCGAACGCGGATCAGGCATTCGCTCAGGAAGATACAACAGCGCCTGGCTTTGATAATCGAACGATGATTCTGCAATCAGATCGTCAGCCGCGGACAAGCCCAATCGTTCGCGGATAAACGAAAAGTTGCCCGCGCTCGATAGGGTGGCTGAAGTCAGCACCACCGTTTCGATCTTATCGAACAGTTTGTCCTCAAGAATTCCGGCGACGTCGATTGGCGACGCCCTGAGAAAAATTCCCCGCGCGCGCCGGTCGAGCCAATAAACAAATTTTTTGTTGGCGCCGGTCACGATGAATTCCAAATCAAAACGCGCTTGCCGAATTCGCCGAACTACGTTTTCAACTTCGGGTGGCTTTTCTTTCAAAGCGTCCAGTGTCGTTTCCAGTCGCGCGAGTGCTCCGTCCAGTGCGAGGTACAGATCGCCCAACGGGGTCGATTGCATCTCGCCATCTTCGTCTCGGCGCGCAAAAGTTCCGGGGACAAGCGAATATCTTCCTTCTTCAGCGCGACCATTCCGAAAGCCCATCCAGAAGTTATCTGCAAACCGCATCACCCGCGATGAGGTTTTCGTGATTTCTCGATCAGCTTCGGCATCGTCAATCGGAATATTGCTTACGTCTCGAATAAGATCGTCGATCTGGTAATTGGAAACCTGCGATCCGAAGTATTCCGACGCGACGTCTTCGATCAAATGAGCTTCGTCGAGAATTACCGCTGAGTAATCAGGCAACACTGTCCCGTACATGCTATTCCGCAATGCAAGGTCGGCGAAAAACAAATGGTGATTGACTACAACGATGTCGGCATCGTCCGCACGCTGGCGCATGCGCGTGATGAAACAGGGATTAAAGTCGACACATTTTTGGCCCAGACACGTTTCCGTTCGCGCATCAATGTGACGCCAGAAGGAAAGGGACTCCGGCAAGGTCGATAACTCAGCGCGGTCGCCGGTTTCGGTTGACTTGGACCAGTGAGAAACTTCGTCGAAGTAATCAACCTCATCGAGCCCGTCGAGTACCGGCGAATCCTGCGCGCGCCCGAGCCGGTGCAGGCAGACGTAGTTGTTCCTTCCCTTCATGTATGCGGCCTCAAACTTTTTAGGCAGCACGCTCTGAAGAAAAGGAATGTCCTTTTCCATTAACTGTTCCTGAAGATTTTTTGTGCCGGTCGAGATGATTACGCGGCCGCGCCCGCCCAGCGCTGCTGCAACAGCGGGCACAAGGTAAGCCAGCGTTTTCCCGGTGCCGGTCCCGGCTTCGACGATCAGATGGCGGCGTTCTTCAAACGCGCGCATCACCGCGCGCGCCATGTCGATCTGGCCGGGCCGATGTTCGTAATCAGGATGGGCGGCGGCGATCAGGCCGTCAGGACCAAAGATCTCGTCCATAGGTCACTTGGCAACGCCGGTGAGCTGCAGCGAGTTGAAAAAAGCATCCGTATCGCCTGTGGGAGTTTTCGGATGCCAAATTGAGACGAGGCAAAAGGCTCCAGTACCGGCAAATACTAAATTAGCTCGACCTCTGAACTCGCCGACAGATAACTCTTGTTGATAACCATCGCGTCCGGCAATCGTTACTTTCTGCGCATCAAGCAACTTCAACTCATAGGGAAGGTTTTGTTGCTTCATCGACTCTTGAAAACCTTTTGCGAAACCGTCTACAAATCTTTCAAAAAAAGTCTGCCGATCGGCATCGCTGCGCTTTTCTATATTGCCGCCTAATTGTTCCAGACGAGCGGCCACATAGACAGCAGTGCCGGTCGTCGACGCATACATGTGCAGCGTTGCCGATGCCATCCCCGCAACGGGTTCATCAGAGGTTGTGGGCGCGGAAGGCAGGATGACACTGAACGCCGGTTCGATCCCAAATTGATATCGTTGCCAACCTGTCAGCACGGTGGCACCCGGCACCACTTGCGCGGGAATTGCTTTCACCTTAACTGGCGGAGGCGGATCGGCCGGACTGGTTTGCGCCTGCACTATCGAGCACAGTGAAATACTGGCGGCCATTAATATTGAAGCAAAAATAATCTTGGGTATCTTCATCTCGATTTAGTCGGCAGCGGTGGCCTCTGGACGTCGTTTCAATCTTTTTGCATAAAGCGGAAAGCGCGCGCTCAATTCTTCGACGCCCTGTCGTACTTTCGTTCGTACTTCTTCCGACGCGGGCGCATTAATAACTTCAGCGATGAGCCGTCCAATTTCCTGCATCTCCGGCTCTTTCATTCCGCGCGTCGTGACCGCGGGAGTGCCAATGCGCAAACCGGAAGCAACGAATGGCTTGTTTTGATCGAACGGAATCGTGTTTTTGTTGACTGTGATGTTTGCGGCTTCGAGTGCCTTTTCCGCATCTTTGCCGGTAATACCCTTGCCGTCCATCCAAACGTCGACCAGCATAAGATGATTATCCGTCCCACCGGAAACCAAACGCAGACCCTGCTGTTGTAGCTCGGCTGCAAGTGCTTTTGCATTGGCTAAAATCTGGCGCTGATAGTCTTTGAAGTCATCACGAAGCGCTTCGCCGAACGCGACTGCTTTGGCGGCGATAATGTGGACCAGCGGACCACCTTGCACGCCAGGAAATAATTTTCGATCGATCTCTTTCGCGTGCTCTTCCTTGCAGAGAATCAAACCACCGCGTGGTCCACGCAGCGTTTTATGGGTGGTGGTCGTAACGTAATCAGCGTGCGGCACCGGCGATGGATGCAGGCCGGCGGCGATGGGACCGGCGATGTGGGCAATGTCAGCAAACATTCTTGCGCCGACACTGTTTGCAATTTCACCGATGCGCTGAAAGTCGATGATGCGCGGATAAGCAGAGGCGCCGCAGACTAAAAGTTTTGGCCGATGTTCTTCAGCGATTCGTTGCAGCTGGTCGTAATCAATCTGTTCAGTTTCTTTGGCGACACCATAGTCGGCAACTTTGTAACTGATGCCTGAGAAGTTCATCGGATGACCGTGAGTTAAGTGACCGCCGTGAGACAGGTTCATTCCCAGGATTTGATCGCCGTACTCAATCGCCGCGAGGTAAACCGACATGTTCGCCTGCGCGCCGCTGTGCGGCTGCACATTCGCGTGGTCAGCGCCGAATAATTGTTTCGCGCGATCGATGGCAGTCTGCTCGACTACGTCCGTCCATTCACAGCCGCCGTAGTAACGCTTTTTTGGATAACCCTCAGCGTACTTATTCGTAAATACTGAACCAGCAGCCTCGAGCACGGCTTCGCTTACAAAGTTTTCGGAGGCAATCAATTCAAGGCCAATCGCCTGCCGTGCGACTTCATTGTCGATGGCGCCGGCAATCACTGGATCAACTTCGGCGAGAGGTGCGTTTCTTAGGTCGGTCATTGACAGATCCTTTATGGTCTTTGGTCTTTGGTGTTTGGTCGTTGTGTCGATCGGACAATTTTTCCGCCTACTGGTGCCTCTACGATCTGCATCCTGCCTACTGCTCCTGCCCGACGCTTTCTATCTTCGCGACCCTTTCAGCATGTCTGCCGCCTTCAAAGTCGGAACTAAACCAGGCGCGCACGATCTCTGGAATTAATTCCGGTGGCGTCGTGCGCGCGCCGATGGCCAATACATTCGCGTCGTTATGCTGACGCGCCAGTCGCGCAGTTTCTTCTGACCACGCGACTGCTGCGCGCACGCCCGGAATTTTGTTGGCAGTAATCGCCATGCCGATTCCTGAACCGCACACCAACACGCCTTGATCAGCTCGCTGATTCGCCACTTCCTCAGCAACCTTGCGTGCATAATCGGGATAGTCGACCGAACTTTCCGACGTCGTCCCGAGGTCTTCCACTTGCAAGCCGAGGGCACTCAACAATGGCTTCAAACGTTCCTTTTCCGCGAACCCGGCGTGGTCGCTGGCGAGTGCGATTTTCATTGAGTTGATCCTTATTCCTGGTTAGCAGAACGGAGAATTGATGTTAGCACAGAGTGCCGTAGACTTCAGTCCAGGTCGGCGCGACAGCACGATTCCTGTCGCGCGTTGCGTTAAGCTTTTCGCTAAGCGAGAATGAACCCTTTACTCCAACCTGAAAAGGTCGACTAACTGAATGCGCTGGTCTCATTATTTCATCCCTACTCTTCGCGAAGATCCGGCTGACGCCGAGGTTGTCTCGCACAAACTTTTGTTGCGGGCCGGTTTAATTCGCCAGCTTGGCGCGGGAATCTATTCGTACATGCCGATGGCCCAGCGAATCGCCTTGAAAATCATGCAGATTTTGCGAGAAGAGATGAATCGGATTGGCGGCCAGGAGTTTTATTTGCCTGCCTTACATCCGGCCGAGCTGTGGAAAGAGTCGGGCCGTTGGGATGCAATCGGCGATGACATGTTTCGTTTGAAAGATCGCAAGCACGCGGACATGTGTCTCGGCATGACGCATGAAGAAGTTTTTACGACGATTGCGCGAAACGAAATTCGTTCTTACAAACAGTTGCCACAGGTTTGGTATCAAATTCAAATTAAGTTTCGGGATGAGCCCCGGCCAAAATCAGGATTGATGAGGCTGCGCACTTTTATCATGAAAGACGCGTACTCGTTTGACGTCGACAAAGCCGGGCTCGACAAATCGTTTCTGGACCAGCGCGAAGCGTACAAGCGAATATTCACTCGTTGTGGCATTCAATTTTCGATAGTTGAAGCGTCGTCAGGCTCGATGGGTGGCTCTGAATCGAACGAGTTCATCGCCAAAACAGAAGCTGGTGAAGACCTGATTGCCAGTTGTTCAAACTGCGGTTATGCAGCCAATCTCGAAAAAGCAACGTCACGTTTGGCCGCAGTGAAAGACCTGGTAGGACCTGAGGCGCCTGAAGAATTTCCCACACCCGGAGTTCGAACGATTGAGGACTTGACGACGTTTCCCGGTGGTGCAGCGGCGAAAAATCAGATCAAGACCCTGGTTTACCTCTATGGAGACCAGGCTTCAGGACAAGGTGATTTCAAGTGGGCGCTGCTGTTGTTGCGTGGCGATCATCAACTTCACGACATCAAATTGGGGGACACCCTGGGCGCGAGTTTCATCCGCGCGGCGCAACCCAATGAAATTGTCGACTTGCTGGGCGCCAGCCCGGGTAGCCTCGGGGCCGTAAACGCTAAACAGAAAATTGCCGCGGCAGCAAATCGCGCCGACGTTCGCATCATCGCCGACTACGCGTTGAAAGGCCGGCGCGATATGACGACCGGCGCGAACAAAGACGACCATCACATTCGCGGCGTCGACGTGGAGCGTGACATCCAAATAGATCAGTGGGCAGACTTGCGGACTGTGAATTCCGGCGAAGCTTGTCCACGCTGCGACACCGGCGTACTCGACGTTTACAAAGGCATGGAGATTGGCCACATCTTCAAACTCGGCACGAAATATTCTGAGTCGATGGGTGCAACGATCTTGACTGAGGAAGGCAAAGCGGTGCCAATCGTGATGGGAAGTTATGGCATCGGCGTTGAACGCATCATCACCGCAGCAATCGAACAGAACTACGACGCTGATGGAATTATCTGGCCGAAATCGATTGCGCCGTTCGATGTAGTCGTAACGATTACCAATATGAAGGACGAGAAGCTGCGCGAGGCGGGAGAAAAGTTATACAAGGATCTGACGCGCGCCGGCTTAGATACTTTGTTGGACGATCGTGATGAGCGCGCGGGTGTAAAATTTAAGGACGCGGATCTGATTGGGATTCCTTACCGGGTCACGGTCGGAAAAAAGATCGGCGATGGTCTTGTTGAGCTATTCGATCGGCGCGAGAAATCGAGCAGCGATGTGAAACTCGCAGATGTCGTTTCGCAAGTGCAGTCGCTCGCGCTGGCTGGATTGTAATTAGCAGTTGGGCATCGCAGCTCGACCATGAACGCAATAATTAAATTGTTGCTATGGCTGTCGCCAGCTTTTCTCTTTGCGACTGTAGTCTCTTATCAAATCGGCATTTATATCAATAGGCGTTCTGGCACTGAGACTTTTGCTGGCATTGAGTGGGTTGTTGCTGCGAGTTATCTTCTTCTTGCGGGGATCTTTTCTCCGATACTCGCACTAGTGTTTTGGATTGTTCACCGCGGAACAATATCTAACTTGCATTTGTGATGCCCAACGGTGCTATGAAAGGCCGGGGCCGTGCGGAACGGCTTGCCTTTCGCTAGTTCCATTAAATATTTTCGAGGTTACCCTCGCTTCGCCGTGCGCTCTTGAAAGCATTAACGATGAAATTGCTTTTCCTCTCATTCTTGATGGTCGTTTCTAGTGGCCCTCGTACTTACGCGCAGGATCTTTTGCCCGACCTTGTGCGTCGTATAAAACCTTCCGCCGTAGCAATCGAAACCTTCGATGCGCGCGGCGAAAAGCTTTCGCGCGGCAGCGGATTTTTCGTGGACGTTGATCGAGTCGTTACCAACCGGCACGTCATCGATAACGCTCATCGCGCTGAAGTTCATTCCTACAACGGCACCGTCTACCCTGTTAAGGGAGTCATAGCCGTTGATGCCGAAGGCGACCTCGCGCTGTTGCGAGTCGACGCGCCTGCCAATCAGGTCAGACCATTGTTGTTAGATCGTACTTCGCCGCAGGAAGGCGAAAGCATCGTCGTGATCGGCAATCCGTTCGGCCTGGAAGGTAGTGTGACCAACGGCATTGTCTCCGCGGTGCGCGACATTCCGACGTTCGGCAGAATCATTCAAATCACCGCGCCTATCTCGCCGGGCTCCAGTGGCAGTCCAGTGGTTAACATGCAAGGCCAGGTCATCGGCATTGCGACTCTACAGATCACCGGCGGCCAAAGTGTGAACTTCGCAATTCCGTCTGAACGCATTTCGCAACTGCAAGCCGGTCCGACTTTGTTATCGCTGTCGGATTTGACGGTAGCCGCGGGCAAAAACAAGCGCGCCAAAGCCGTGCAGGCGTTTCGCGACGGTCTAAGTTTTCTTTCGCAGGACGACTGCGAACGCGCGCTGGCATATTTTGAAAAGGCTGTCGAGTCGGATACCAACTACGCCGAAGCGTGGGCGCAGGCGGGCTTTTGTCGCGAGAAACTAGGCCGCCACAGTGAAGCGATCGAAGCGTCGCGGCGCGCGGTGAACTTGAGGCCGTCTTCCGAGTCATATTTCAACATCGGTTTGGCTAGTTATTATCTGAAGCAATACCGCGACGCCGCCGAAAGTTACCGCCAGTCGATCAAACTGGATCCTTACAACGCGGCAGACGCCTGGTACGCCCTCGGTCTGGTGTATCGCGATTGGGGCAAGGGCGATGAGGAAATACAAGCTTACAAAGCGGCGATCCGTTTGCGACCCGACTATACCAGCGCGTTCGATCGGCTGGGCGCCGCCTACGTTCGCACGAAGAAGTATCCGCTTGCCATTGAAATTTACAAGCAACTAAGCGCGTTGAAACCCGGCGATGCGGATGTACTCAACAAGATGAGTGAGGCGTACCTGGAGTTGGGATTAACGTCCGATGCGGTGGAAACGTTGAAGCGAGCCATTCAGTTGAAACCCGATTTTGGCCGTGCCTACTACAACCTCGGAAAAGCTTACCTCGCAATCGGCAACCGCAACGCGGCGTTAGAGCAGTACAACATTCTGCAGGCAATCGATTCGGATTGGGCCGAGAAGCTTGATGGACTAATTAATCCTTGACCGCGACTAAAAGATCATTTCTCATCCATCATTTGACAGGTTGCATTTACCATTTTTACCCACGCATAGTGACGCCACATGAGACTCCCTTGTTTTTCAGTACCTTTAAAAGTGAAAAATGAGAACTGTCAAATGACGAATGAGAAATGATCCGCTCGTGCCTACTGCTGCTGCCGCCAACGCCGATTAATAAGGCTCGCCACAAACCCGGCGCCGAATCCATTATCAATATTCACCACCGTCACGTTCGACGCGCAGGAATTCAACATGCCCAGCAGCGCAGCGACGCCGCCGAATGACGCGCCATAACCGATACTGGTCGGCACTGCAATGACCGGGACGCTAACGAGTCCGCCTACTACAGAAGGCAACGCGCCTTCCATGCCGGCAGCGACGATGGCAACGCGCGCGCTTTGCAGCAACGAGCGCTCAGCCAACACGCGATGTATTCCCGCAACACCCACGTCCCACACTCGTTTCACGCAATTGCCCATTGCTTCGGCGGTTAATGCCGCTTCTTCGGCTACTGGTATGTCGCTGGTGCCGGCAGTAACGACCGCAATCTCGCCCACGCCTAATTCTGTCTTATCGCGTTGAATTCTTATCAGGCGCGCCTGTTCGTGCCATTCCGCTTCAGTGACGATATTTCGAACTTCTCCAAACGTGCCCGCGTCGGTGTGAGTGATCAAAACATTCGGAGCATGTTGGACCAGCCGTTCGACAATTCCAATAACCTGAGCTCGAGTCTTGCCCGCGCCAAACACAACTTCGGGAAATCCCTGGCGCGCGGCCCGGGCGTGGTCTACCCGGGCGAACCCGATGTCCTCGAAATGAAGGTTCTTAATCTTTTCGACAGCGTCCGCGGTTTCCAGCTCGCCGCTGCGAAAAGACATTAATAGCTGCTCCAGCTTTTGCTGATCCATGTTTCGGCCACCTGCTAAATGATTCAGAGCATTCTAGCATCGGATGCGGCGCCGAGGAGTCAAAGTGAGAGCTGCGGTCGCTTGCGCTGCTTCTGACCCGCCAGTAACATCTAGTAAGAAAATCCATGGAATTTACTGTAGCAATCACGGGCGCATCGGGTTCGATTTACGCGCGCCAAACGCTGCGTCACATGGCGGCCAGTGGCGTCGTCGAGCGCATAAATCTCATCATGTCCGAGGCCGCGATAACGGTGGCGCGGGTCGAGCTCGGGGATGATTTGCGTGAGGCCGGGCAGGCGCGCATTAATCAGTGGATTGGTCTGGCAGCAGACTCTCGACTCGTGAAATTGCATCGTCTCGATAACATTGCGGCGCGGCCGTCGTCGGGTTCGCATCCACAACAGGGCATGGTGATCGTACCCTGTTCTATGGGGACCCTCGGGGCAATCGCCTCGGGAGCCGGGACAAACCTGATTCATCGAGCCGCGGATGTCACGTTAAAAGAAAACCGGCGGTTGGTGTTGGTGCCGCGCGAAACGCCTTTCAACGCTATTCATCTCGAAAATATGCTGCGCCTGGCACGAGCAGGCGCGCATATCATTCCCGCGAGTCCCGGTTTTTATCATCGACCGCAAACCATAGAAGCTCTGGTCGACCATCTCGTTTTTCGGGTGTTGGACCACCTCGAAATTCCGCATCAGCAGGACACGCAGTGGAAAGGCCTGACGCAAAGTTCACTGACGCCGGTCAGCGCCGAAGAATAATTCATGAGTTCAACGCTGCGAAATGTTCGCGTCACGCTCGAGATGATCAAGATCGAGCATACGCTTTTTGCGCTTCCGTTTGCATTCCTCGGCGCGGTGCTGGCTGCAAACGGCTTGCCGTCTGGTTGGCAAATTCTTTGGATTACTATCGCTATGGTCGGCGCCCGGTCAACCGCCATGGCTTTTAACCGCATAGCCGATCGCGAATACGACGCACAGAATCCGCGCACGTCAAATCGTGCGATTCCCGCCGGCATTCTGTCCGTCGGGTTCGTGGCGCTGTTCACCACAATTTCGGCCGCACTTTTCTTGATCGCTGCG
>DATENN010000085.1:0-4555 GCA_035275045.1 Pyrinomonadaceae bacterium | reverse complement strand
GACGTTTACGGCATCTACGAAGAACCTGCATTCTAAGCTCCTCAATTTGCCAAGCACGAAACTTTACAATGCGGCGAATCAATTGGCGTTCGCTCTGCTTTCTTTCCTAATCGTTTCGCAATGTTATTCGCTATCCGTGCGGGCGCAGGATCGCGTCGTCATTAAACCGCGAACGGTCGTGATTGTGCGAAGCGGTAAATTGATTAAAGACTTTCCTGAGAAGCGACGCGCGACAATCAAGTATCCAGTTATTAGCGGTCTTAGAGATCTGAAGGTGCTACGAGCCGTGCAGTCGCTACTCGCGGTCAAGAACGTGTTCGACACCTCGATTGCCGAGTACCGCGAAGACAACTGGCTGGAAGAGTTCGGTTATCAAGTAAATAATAACGATAGCTACGTGCTGGATATCACTTTCGCCCAGAGCGGCTCCGGCGCTTATCCGGACACGCAAACGAAACACTTTGCGATAAATCTGAAGAACGGACGGCTAATCAGGGGAGCGGATGCGTTCAAAGCAGATCACATGGACGCATTGTTTGCGCTGGTAAATAATAAGTTCCGCGCGGAACTCAATCAGATCCTGGTCGATCTGCGCGAGTCGAAAAGCGATGCGGAAGACATTCGCATTGCAAAGGAAGCCCAGGACGTGCTCGAGTTCAAGCGATCTGACCTCGACGATTTTTCTATAACTGCAAAGGGTGTGACGTTCCTTTATGACGCCGGTTATCCGCACGTCATTCAAGCATTCGAACCAGAGGGCCGGTACTTTTTCACTTATGCTGAACTGAAGCCCTTGATTAGGCGCGACGGGCCACTGGGGCAATTCATTCGCTGAAGTTACAATACAAATATGGCTGAAAGAAAGATTCGTGTGTTGGTTGCAAAGCCAGGCCTTGACGGCCACGATCGCGGCGCCAAAGTCATTGCGCGCGCGCTGCGCGACGCCGGTATGGAAGTGATTTACACCGGCCTGCGGCAAACTCCCGAGATGATTGCCGCGGCCGCGCTGCAGGAAGACGTCGACGCAGTGGGAGTGTCGATTCTCAGCGGCGCGCACAACACGCTTTGCCCGCGCATTGTGCAATTACTACATGAGCAGGGCATGGACGACTGCCTGGTCTTGCTTGGCGGCATCGTTCCTCAGGACGATATTGCAAAGTTGAAGGAGCAAGGCGTCGCTGAAGTTTTTCTGCCCGGAACTTCTACCGAAAACATCGTCAGATTTCTGCGCGATAACGTTAAGCCCCGCGAATAAGTGATGCAGTCAGCGGCGTCCGCCATTGTCGTCGACGTCAATGAAACAATAGCGGTCGTTCGCTTCAACCGTCCTCAAGCCCGAAACCCGCTTTCCTTAAACACACTCAAAGAATTAGGCGTCGCCATCTCGCGTTTTACCGCCGACGATTCAATCACCGCAATTATCTTTACCGGAGCAGAAGACGTCTTCGCTGCCGGCGCAAACATTCAAGAGCTCGCCGCGTTGGATGAGCAACGAGCATTGAAGTTCGCGCGATTAGGCCAGGAACTGTTTCAGCAAATTAACGAGACGCGGCCAATGACGATTGCGGCGATTAATGGTTATTGCATCGGAGGCGGGCTGGACCTGGCACTTGCCTGCGACATTCGCATCGCTTCGCCGCAAGCAGTGTTTGCCCATCCGGGCGCGCGCCTCGGGATCATCACTGGCTGGGGAGGCACGCAGCGGCTGGCGCAATTAATCGGCCGAGCGCGCGCTTTTGAAATGCTGCTGACTGCGCGCCAGGTTTCAAGCAGCGAAGCGGTCCGTGTCGGCTTAGTAGCCAAAGTCGCGGACGATCCGCTGGCCGAATCCTTGTCGCTTGCAAAAAAAAGGGCGTCACCTCTAAGAAGGTAACGCCCTTTGAACGAGTAGTTGACGTAGTAATTAAAAGTCGACGCGTCCTCCGATCTGCATCGTGAACGGCAATCCCACCGGCGGCCCAAAGCCCGGACCGTACAATGACGAAGGTTGCGCGAACACGGCCGATGACAACACGCTGAGACCGAGCCGGTCACCAAAGGACAGATTTTCCCGGTTGAAGATGTTAAAGAAATTGATATAGCCTCGAACTTTAACTCTTTCTCCGATCGGAAATGTCTTAGTGATGCGCGTGTCGAGATTCAGGAAATTGCCGCTGCGCTCTTCGATGTTCGTGCCGTTAACAATGAAACCGCTACGTTGACTGTTAACTGGCGTCTGCGTGCAGCCTCGAGCAGTCGCGCCCGCCGGAACAGTTCCCGCAAGTGAAGCCTGCAATAGTGCCTGCGCCGAAAAACCGGTACAGACGCGATCGACAGTTGACCGGCCGTCTCCATCGATATCGGCGCCTGCGTTCAGCGAGTACGGTCTGGCGGTCGCGAATTGCAGGATCGGGGCAATCTGGAATCCCCAGGGCAATTCAAACAAACCGCTGGCGACGATGCGATGACGCTCGTCAATGCGCGTCGGGCCAAATTCTCCCGGAGCGAATTGAGTTTCGGGCGTCACTGCGATTCCGTTACCGCTGTAAGACGCTGTCGGCTGACCGCCCCAACCTTTCGAACTCGATAGCACATAGCTGAGCGAGAACAGCGTTTTGCTCGTGCGCCGTCTCAACGTTGTCGCCCAACTGTCATAGCGCGAACGATTTGTTGAGGTGAACATGTTGATTTGTTCCAGGCGCCCTGCTCCTAGACCGGCGGCCACAAAGGCTTGATCGAAGTATCGGGTGGTGCCACCTCGTGGGCAGGTTACGCTAACCGCGGCGCCGGGCGGGCAAACATTCGGAATGCGCGGGTTCACATTGAGCACGCGATTTTCGTGCAGGCCCAGCGTATGGACGTAGTCGCTCGACAGAACATAATTCCCGCCGATCTTCGATTCCAATCCGATGGACCACTTTTGCACGTAGGGATCCTGCAGCCTCGGATCATTGATACGGCCAAAGCCACCGAATTCCAATTGAGTATTATCGATTACGGCTGGAGCAGGCAGCGGATCAACGCCAAATCTAAACGCTGCGGTTTGGCCGGTCCCGACACTCCCAGTCGAGTTCAGATCGAGCACGGTTTGGTAGATGGTGGGATTGCCCTGTTGTTTGGAAAACAGCGTTAGATTTTGAAAGATCTGATCGTAGAAAATTCCATAACCACCGCGTACCACAGTGTCGCCATTGCCGTGAACATCCCACGCGAAACCGACGCGGGGCTGAAATTCCTTGTAGCTCGGCGTGGTGCGCGTCAGTAACTCCGCATCGCCGGCAATTGCCTGCGCGCGCTGGTTATTCAGTTGGCGCAGCAAACGCATGGTGCGGTTGTTGGTTTGATCCACAAGGATTTTGATGTTCGCGTCCCATCGCACTCCTAAATTCAGGGTCAGGCGCGGCGTGACTTTGAAATCATCCTGGAAATAAAGAGCCAACTGATGAAACGGCGGTTGACTCGTGTCACCGGCGCCCGTGCTGAAAGTGATTTCGTTCACGGCACCCGGCGTCGCAAAGCCCTGCGGATAACATCGATCGTCAGCGAGGCCATTACCGTTCAGATCCTGGCAGTTTGGCGATACCAGGTTGTTGACAATGGTAAGCGGATCGTCAAAGAAAAATATCTGGTAGCCATTGGCGCCAAAGAAAAAGAAGCCGGTGAGCTCGGTGTGGATATAGTTGATACCCATCTTCAGATCATGCCGGCCACGCAGCATCGAGATATCGTCGCGGAACTGGAACTTACGTTCTTTGGTTTGCTGCGGCACGTTGACGTTAGCGCCGCTTTGAACTGAGGGAAACACCAGGTTGGGATTGGTCGTAACGCCAAGGATGTTGTTCTCAAAATTCTGATACTGGAACGAAAACTGATTGAGGACGCGCGGGCTGAAGGTGTAGCTGTGATTAATTACAAAGCTGCTCAGCTTGTTTGTGTTTGTGTTTCCATTCGCAAGATCACCCGGCTGTCCGGGATCGAACTGATCGTTTGGCGAATCGTTCTTTTGGAACGCATAGCGATAAAACATCGATTGCTTATCGCTAATGTGATGATCGATCTTAATCGTCAGCAAGGTGTCATTGTAGGGTAGTGGAATTGTCGGCGAAGCAGTCACGCCTGGAATGGCTGAAATCTGGGGCAACAGCGCTGGGTTGACAAGAAGGTTTTGGCGTTCCCGGAAGCGCTCAATCGCGCCAAAGAAAAATAGTTTGTCTTTTACGATTCGCCCGCCAAGCGAGCCGCCAAATTCTTCGCGGTTGTAATCAGGTTTAGGATCAGTGGTTTGCTTCTCAAAGAAATCCTTTGCGCGCAGCGACTGATTGCGGAAATTGAAGAAGCCGGAGCCGTGAAATTCGTTACTGCCGGATTTCGAGATAACATTCACCACACCGCCGACTGAACGCCCGCTCTCTGCGGTCCAGCGATGCTGTAACACCTGAAATTCCTGAATCGATTCATAGGCGAAATTTTGAAGCATGCTGCCGACAACGTTATCTTTATTATCGCCACCATCAACATTGACATCGACTTGTCTACCGTCGCCGCCGCTGAATGAAACCGTACCGACGTGCGTCTT
>DATENN010000084.1:0-17876 GCA_035275045.1 Pyrinomonadaceae bacterium | reverse complement strand
GAAAGAATTCCTTGTGCGGATGTTTCCTGCCACCCTGCGGTGGGACGTTCGCAACCGTGCCCTCCAAAATCTTTAACAGCGCCTGTTGCACACCTTCGCCGGATACGTCACGAGTAATCGAGGGGTTTTCGTCTTTACGGCAAATCTTGTCTACTTCGTCAATATAGATAATGCCCTGTTGCGCGCGTTCGACGTCGCCGTTTGCGGCCTGGAGCAGTTTCAAAATGATGTTTTCAACGTCCTCGCCGACGTAACCGGCTTCGGTTAGCGTCGTCGCATCAACAATTGTGAAGGGAACGCTCAACATGCGCGCCAGCGTTTGCGCCAACAGCGTCTTGCCCGTTCCAGTCGGGCCGATCAGCATAATGTTGGCTTTTTGAATCTCAACGTCCGCACGACGGCGGCCGATCTCTATACGCTTGTAGTGCTGGTACACCGCGACCGCCAGCCGTTTCTTGGTCTCGTCCTGTCCGATCACATATTCATCGAGGAAGGTTTTGATCTCGCCGGGCTTTGGCAGCGGCGGGCGAGTTGCGACTGATTCGGCCTGTTGATCATCGGTGATGATCTCATTGCAGATGTCGATGCACTCATTGCAGATGTAAACGGTCGGACCTGCGATGAGTTTTTTTACTTCGTTCTGCGATTTACCACAGAAGGAACAGCGCAGTGTGTCGTCGGTTCGTCTAACCATAAATCTAGGGGATCTCCTTCGAGCTTCGATCGAACCAGCTACTTAGGAACAGGCAACGAAGAATTTGCATTTTCGGGTTGAGCGATCATGGCGTGATAGCGCTCGACACAGTCGCCGCAAATGAAAGCACTCTTGCCGATCATGCCTTTCGGAACGCCGGTTGCTCGTTGCGGCGTTCCCGCGACCATGTTCGTTACTTCGTCACTCGATCTGCCGCAGAACGAGCAACGAAAACCGGGCGCTTTCATTTTTGCAATCATTTTGGTCTTCCGAAACGCCCTCGCTTATTCGCGATGAGCGATCACTTCATCTATTAAACCATAATCCTTGGCTTGCGCGGCAGACATTATTTTGTCGCGCTCGACGTCGCGTTCCACGGTGTCGTAAGTCTGACCGGTGTGCTTCGCAATAATCTGCGAGGTAAGTTCGCGCATGCGGAGAATTTCCTCGGCCTGAATACGAATGTCAGTGGCCTGGCCCTGCGAGCCACCGCTGGGTTGATGAATAAGAATCCGAGAATTGGGAAGAGCGAAGCGCTTGCCCTTGGCGCCTGCGGCCAACAGCAACGCGCCCATCGACGCACATTGTCCAACGCAAATCGTGGTCACGTCCGGACGAATGAACTGCATCGTGTCGTACACGGCCATGCCGGCGGTAATCGAGCCGCCCGGCGAATTGATGTATAGATTGATGTCCTTTTCAGGATCTTCGGCTTCGAGGAAGAGAAGTTGGGCAACGATCAAATTTGCAATTTGATCATCGATCGGGGTTCCCAAAAAAATGATGTTGTCTTTCAACAGTCGCGAGAAGATGTCGAACGCACGCTCACCGCGCGAGGTTTGTTCGACGACCATCGGAACTAAAGCCATATCAGGTATGAACCTTTCAAGTCAGAATACAGAAATCAGGAGTCAGAACTCAGAAGAAAAATCTGACTGCTCATTCTGAATTCTGACTCCTGACTTCTGTCTCCTCAGATTCGCGCCACTCTGCTTCAGCGACCTTCGCATTTGCGACCAGCAGGTCGAGCGCTTTGCGCGCACGCAACCTGTGCGCGATGCTACGTTCGCCTCCATCCTTTGTCAAGACAGCCTTTACCTGCTCGATCGGTTGGCGCGTGCTGGTTGCGATGGAGTGGATCTCGGCCTCAATTTCTTCCGGCGACACGTCAAGATTTTCCTGATCGGCGATTCGCTCGAGCAACAAAGTGCTGCGCACGTCCTGCTCGGCCTGGCTCTTGAGTTCATCGCGTGCTGACTCCCAATTGAGTTGTGGGTTACGTGGATCGACGCCGCGTCCGATCATTTCTCGCATTACCGATTCCAGGCGGCGATTCGTCTGTTGATCGATTAGACTTTGCGGCACTTCAAATTGATTGGCTTCGAGCAGGCGCGCCATCAGATCCGAACGAAGCAGGTGATCAGATTCCTGCGTCGCTCGAGTTTCGAGATCTTCACGAATTTTCGATCGCAGGGTCGCAACTGAATCGAACTCTTCGCCAAGGCTGCGCGCCCACTCGTCGTCGACTTCCGGAAGTTCCTTAACCCGGACTGCAGTAACCTTTGCCGAGTATTCGACACGCTGACCCGCCAGTTCTTTTGATTTGAAATCGTCGGGATAACTAACCGTAAACGTCTTCTCATCGTCAGGCTTAACACCGCTCAGATTTTCAGTGAACTCTGGCTGCACGCCGGCGCCCCCCAGCTCGACTTCAACATCGTCAGCGGCTAGGTCTTCGCGTTCAGGATCGTCAAGAAATTTTCCGATCAGAGTGACGGTGACTGAATCTCCCCGAGCTGAAGCGCGATCTTCCACCGGTTGCATCGCAGCCGACGTTTCGCGAAAGGCCTCGAACATTTCGTCAACGTGTACATCGGTAATCGGGCGAACGCGCCGCGTTGCTCCCAGACCTTTGTAGTCTTTGACTTCAATCTTGGGCAGCACTTCCACGTTGACCTTAACCGAAATCGGCTGCTCGCCGAATTTTTCGAGACCTTCAGTGTTATCCAGTTCAACGTCAGGTTCGCGAACAGCATTCAATTCATGCTTATCGATCGCCTGGTTAACGGCATCGGGAATCAATTGCTGCAAGACTTCGGCGCGAATCTCACTCTTGAACCGATTGCGGACGACCGCGCGCGGTGCATGTCCGGGACGAAATCCCGGCACGCTCGCTTGTTTCGCATACTTATCACTAACGCGATCGTAGCTTTGCTTGATGGCGGCAGGCTCGATCTCGATTTTAATTTCCTTACGCGTTGGAGAGATGTCTGTGAATTCAGTTTTCATATCGCTGTGAACAGAGAACAGCAAAACAAGAGTGAATAGATTTTCCGACGTTCACTGTTTACTGTTTGCTCGTTGTGGTGCGAAAGGGGGGACTCGAACCCCCACACCTTTCGGTACCAGATCCTAAGTCTGGCGCGTCTGCCAATTCCGCCACTTTCGCAGTTTTGTTTTCAAATTGAGCGAACAAAAAAGAATACCACGCAGTATTGTTTAGTCATAAAGCAGGCCCCGTCGAATGACCCGGCTGGTTCGAGTCACAAACAAAATGGAGGAGACAGGTTCAGTCTCCTCCATCTTATTTTCGACGGCTACCGTCGCGACTTCTGCTGCATCGAATGGCCGAATTCAAGCGACGCGATAAGTTGTCTTTGCCTGGCCCAGAAAGTCTTTGCCGGTTTCTTTTGTAACTAGTCCGGCGCGTTCCAACTCGAAATACGCGCGCTGAATTTCGCCTTTGTCCACTGAAAGTTTTTGGGCCAGAATCGAAGGCGATGGCAGCGTCTCGCCCGCCGCAACGTTGTGCTGTCGAATTTGGTTTTCGATCTGCTCGCGCACCTGGGCGTAAACGGGGCCAGCCGACAGTTCCTTTAGCTCAATGTTCATCCTTCGCTCCGGTACGAATGCTTTACTTATGACGAATGCGAATCGTAGTAGCAATCCGCAGCCGGGGCAAGCCGCGCCTTCCCAACCTCATGCCGACCAGGTTTGCGCGCGCAACCGCCCGTGATTCGATTTTCGGCCGTAGCACAGGGATTCGGAAATCAAGTGTCAGCCGGGAAGTCCGGTTTACCGTCGCGCTCTTCATGCGTAGAATTCACGGAGTGTCCCGGCAACCAATCACCTTAAAACAGATTGCGAGAGTGACCGGCGGTAAGCTCTGCGGTGACGAGAACATCGTCGTTACTGACGTCACGCACGATTCGCGTCGTGCCGGCCCCGGGAGTTTATTTGTCGCGGTGCGCGGCGAACTGTTCGATGCGCATAAATTCATCCCCAAGGTGATCGAACAACGCGCGGTCGGCGTTATTTCTGAGCTCGACCCCGGCCAATCGCAGTACGGAAGGGGGCCTGCCCCCGCTTCTTCCAATATTGAGTCGCAGTCGGAAATTGCGCCTGACGTCGCCTGGCTTCAAGTCGAAAACATTCGTCGCGCGATGGCGCTCGCTGCTGCTGAAGTTCACCATCACCCGTCGCGCGAACTTCAGCTTGTAGGCATCACGGGAACGAATGGAAAAACGACCACCGCTTATTTGATCGGATCCATTCCTGAAGCGGCGGGCGAACCCGTCGCGATGACAGGCACAGTCGAGTATCGCATCGGTAGTGAGCATCGCAAGGCCGACCGCACCACACCGGAAGCGACGGATATGCAACGACTGTTGCGCGAAGCAGTCGAAAAGGGTTGCAAGACTGCGGTGATGGAGTGTTCATCTCAGGCGATGGATTTCCACCGCTGTGATGCGCTTGAGTTCGCGGTCGCAGTCTTCAGCAACCTGACGCGCGACCATCTTGATTACCACAAGACGATGGAAAACTATTGGTACGCGAAGCAGCGATTGTTTGACGGCAGACTCGGGTCGCGGCCGCGCGTGTCGGTAATTAACGCGGATGATCCTTATGGAATTGAACTGGCCGGGAAGTTGGAAAAAGACGGTCTGCGTGTGGTTCGTTATGCGGTGAAAGGGGACGCCGATGTTACCGCGCGCGACGCTCAGTTTTCTTTGAACGGCATGCAATTCAAGTTGAAAACGCCGGCCGGCGAGCGTGATTTTCAATCGCCGTTGGTTGGACCACCGCACATCTACAACACCTTGGCGGCAGTCGCAAGTGGTTTGGCACTTGGTTATGAACTCGATGTGATTACGCGCGCACTCGCAAATTGCAGCGGCGCGCCCGGGCGGTTTGAACGCGTCGCGCATGACAAAGATTTCGCGGTGGTGGTTGATTACGCTCACAGTGACGATGCGCTGTTGAATGTGTTGCGCACCGCGCGCGAAGTCACGAAGGGAAAGATAATCACGGTGTTTGGCTGCGGCGGCGATCGCGATTCCAGCAAACGCGCACCAATGGGCGAAGCGGCGGGCAGTCTCAGCGACGTTGTCATCCTCACCTCTGACAATCCGCGCACCGAAGATCCACAGCGAATATTGGCCGATGCCGAGCTCGGCATTAAAAAGACTGGAAAGCCTTATCGCAAGATTGCTGATCGTCGCGAAGCTATTCATCAAGCAGTCGCCGAAGCAAAACCGGATGATCTGGTCTTAATTGCCGGCAAGGGCCACGAGGACTACCAGATTATCGGTCGCGAAGTTTTCGACTTTGACGATAAAGAAGTCGCGCGCGAAGCGTTGGCCGCTCTTAAATAATTGAGTTGTTCAGAACGATCGTAAGCAAAAAGTTTCTGTTGCCAGCGTCGGGCGTCGTTTGCTTGCTCGGGGCGATTTCGTGTGAGCGCCTGCCTGCTGACCCTGCTTCAGCAAATCCAATCGCTGAGCGCGCTGGACAACGAAAAGCTGCGCCAAAGCAAGCGATCGTTTACGACGCACCGCGCGTACTCGGAACGATCGATGACGAGGCCATTAACGAAAGTAGCGGGCTCGTCGCTTCGCGCACGACGCCCGGCGATTACTGGACGCACAATGACTCGGGCGATGGTCCATTCATTTATGCAATCGATGGCAGCGGTGCGCATCGCGGTACGTGGCGAGTAATGGGCGCGCAGGCGCGTGACTGGGAGGACATTGCCGCCGGTCCGGGTCCGCAATCCGGTGTCAGTTATCTTTACATCGGCGACATAGGCGACAACGCGGGCCGCCGGGCGCAAATTGTTGTCTATCGAATAAAGGAACCAACGATTACCTCAGCGGATGCGAATTCGAGCCGGCGCGCGGCTCGAGAAACTGAACCAGCCGAAGTTTTTCGCTTAACCTATCCGGACGGCCCACACAACGCCGAGGCTCTGATGGTCCATCCGAAGACTGGCGACATTTATGTGGCCACGAAAATTTCTCTTGCTAACTCAGTCGTTTATAAAGCGAGCGCGCCGTTGAATGCGGCCGGCGCCGGCGAATTAAGGCGTGTTGGTGAATTGAGCCTGCCGGGTTTTTTTGGTGGCATCATAACGGGCGGCGATATTTCTCCTGATGGCTTTCGAGTGGCATTGTGCGATTACGTCCAGGGATATGAGTTGGCACTTACAGATGCGCGCCGCTCGTTTGATGAAATCTGGAAGCAGCCGCTGACGGAAGTTGATTTGGGAAAAAGAAAACAGGGCGAATCGATCGCTTACCGGTTGGATGGCCGGGCGTTGTTGGCCACCAGTGAAGGGATACGCTCGCCGTTAATCGAAGTCACACGGCATTAATCATCTGCTGTGCGCTGGTTGTGCCTCGCCCAGTACCAATAAACCGGCAAGCCTAACGCAATCAAACCTACGCCGGTTATCGCTTGCCGAGGTGTCGTTACCACGGTGTTCACCAGCAACAACCCGGCAACAATCAGGAACAATATCGGCACCACCGGATAGCCCCAGGTGCGATACGGGCGTTCCAGGTCGGGCATTCGCTTTCGGAAAACAAATACCGAAGCCGTGACCAACGCGTAAAAAATCCATAATCCAAAAATTGCATAATCAGTGAGCGCGTCAAACGATCCGGACAACGTGAGTATGCACGCCCAGATCGCCTGAGCTATCAGCGCGCCAATCGGAACATGGGTTCGAGGCGAAACGTTTGAGAGCTTGCGGAAGAAGAGCTGATCCTGCGCCATTGCGTAGGGGACGCGTGCCCCGGTCAGAATCGACGTGTGTAATGTACCGAACGTTGATGAAAGCAAAGCTGCGGCGATCAGTCCCACCGCAATTGGTCCAAGAAATGTTTTTGCTACTTCAGTAGCAACCGATGACGATGCAGATACACTTGCGATGTCAGTCGGCGAGAGCACATAGAAGTACGCAAGGTTCACAAAGATATAAAGTCCTGCAACCACCAACATCCCGCCAATAAGCGCGCGAGGCAGGTTACGGTGTGGATCTTTAACTTCACCGGCGACGAGCGTCACGTTGTTCCAGCCGTCGTACGCCCACAATGCGCCGAGCATCGCCGCGCCAAAACCAGCAAAGCCGGCGCGCGCCGAAGCGGCGACGTTTTCGCATGCTCCCCCAACATTAGTCATCATGAAGTGCGACCAGTCGGCGCCGCGCGCAAAAAGAAATGCCCCGAGGCCAACCAACAGGACCAAAGCGATCTTGATGCCGGTTAGAAACGCGGCCACGCCGCCGCTGACTTTGACTGCGAGACAATTGATGAGAGTAACGAAAACGATTGCGGCGAGGGCAACGAGCTGCAGGTTGCCGAAGGGAATTTGATAGCCGAAAAGATTTGCGGAGAAGTATTGCCCGCCCAGCCGGCCGGCCAACAACACATTTAGAAATATCGCAAAGCCGACGCCGAGCGCGGCTTGTGATCCTGCTTTGCCGATAAAGAATGACATCCAGCCATATAGAAAGGCCCAACGTGGTCCATAGGCTTCGCGAATGAAAACATATTCGCCGCCGGCGCGTGGCATCATGGCAGCGAGCTCGGCATAAGTGAGCGCGCCCGCAAGCGAAAGCAGACCAGCCACCACGTAAACCAGCAACACCATTTTCGGCGTGCCGACGTTGCAGGTCATGACGCGAGCTTTGAGGAAGACGCCGGTGCCGATGACGTTACCTATAACGATGGATACGGCGGCGAGTAGTGACAAACCGCGAACGAGACTGGTTTTATTGTCGATCAAGTTCAAGGTCCGGGGTTCAAAGTGGAAAGTCCAAGGTATCCAAGGTAAGCTTTTCGTGTTCTCTTCGGTTTGCGATGCAGAGAATTAGCTTGGCTTCACGACCTGATGCTGAGCGGTTGTATTGAATCTTGAATATCTTTTAAACGGGCAGTGATGTCGCATTCATTGCTGCGATACAACTCCAGATTCCAAATTCCAGATTCCAAATTCCAAATTCCAAATTCCAGATTCCAAATTCCAGATTCCAAATTCCAGATTCCAGATTAAGATTCTAACATCTCTTACCAAGGGTCTTGCATCGATGCGATCATTGTCGCAGAGATTTTCTGTTGAACGCTTGGCTGGATTGACGCAAAATGATCGCGCCCCGGACTGCAGTTTGAAATCTGGAATTTTGAATCTGGAATCTTTGAAATGGGAAGCCGGAGTCTGGGATCTGGAATCTGGAATTAGCAGTATCCTTTCTAAGTTCAATAGATCAACCAGATTTCTGCATCGATCTTAACTCACCCACCCTTGTCACCGACCGCTAGAAGACCGGAGACTAACCTGCGGTACAAACGCTTCGAAGATCTGCCGGTCTGGCAGACCGCCATCCAGCTAGCTGTCGGCGTCTATCAGCTCACCGCTAAACCTGTATTCAACAACCACTACAGCCTTAAGGACCAAATCGAACGCGCGGCGGTTTCAGTTTCCAACAACATCGCTGAAGGTTTTGAGCGCGGTACCAACAAAGAATTGCTGGCATTTTTGTACATTTCAAGAGGCTCGGCAGGTGAAACCCGGTCCATCTTGTGTTTGCTTCAGCGTCTGTCGTGGTTCAATTCCGTCGATCGTGAAACTGCATTCCTTAAGACAAAAGCAGAAAGCTGCTCCAAACAACTCAAAGCCTGGATTGCTTCACTACAGGACTCAGATTTTCGCGGTGAACGATTCGTAAACCAGAACTCCAAAAGAAACATTCGGCGAAATATGGAACGTGAAGAATTCTTAAAAGAGCTTGAGGAGATCAAGGGCCGGAAAGACTTGATGAAATAAAATCAAGTCTTCGTGCGAGGTACTCTCACCAAACATCATTCGCCAGCAAATCCTCATACGTATCTCTCCGGCGAATGAGCTCGCTCCTGCCGTCTTCGTTCACCATCACTGCCGCCGGCAGCGGCCGCCCGTTGTAAGGAAACATCTGCGCCAGCGAGTAAGCCCCCGAATTTAACAACGCCAGCACCTCTCCCGGTGCAACATTCGCCGGTAACCTGCGGTAATCAGGCAATCGTCCTTCGCGCTCGATATCAAAATAGACGTCGCCCGAATCACACAGTGGTCCAGCGACCTTGTAATCACTCTCGTGAGGCTCGCCGGCGCGCGTAGCAGAAATCAAGTGGTAGTACCATTTGTAGTTGTTCATCGACAGCATGATGTTGTAACCGGCATCAGTCAGCAGCCACACATCGCCAGTCTCCGGCCGACGCTTAATGTTGAGCACGGTTGATAACACCAATCCCGCATCAGCAATAACACTGCGGCCGGGCTCCAGCAAGATGGTTGTCTCTTCCAGCAAGTGTTCCGCGCCCGCTGTGCGTGCGGATTCGCGCGCCACACGCAGCGCTTCCTGCAACACGACGGCAGGTTCAAGATCGGCGCCGAGCATGTCGCGTTCGTGCTCCGGCAACTGATCCGCTTGCGATCGATCTCGCAAATAATTCACCGGAATCCCACCGCCTAAATTTATGTGTTCAAGCTTATGTCCGGTCTCGCGGTGAATGGTTACCAAATGTTCCCACATGCTGCGGAACGCGTCGGCGAACGGCTCGACATCCGGTGTTTGCGAACCAACGTGAATGTGGATGCCGCAAACGTGAATCAATTGCGAATGCTGCAAGCCGCGTCGAAATGCGTCGAGGACTTCTGAAGACGAGATACCAAACTTTGAGGTTAACAGCGCGGTTTGCAAACCAAGATGCGAACGCGTTCCGATTTCAGGAACGAGGCGTAACGTAATTCGCGCCGGTTTTTCGGGTCGTTCACCAAACACACGTTTGACCGCCGCTTCGACCAGCCCGATTTCATAAATCGAATCAACATTGATGGCATGAATGCCGGCTCGCACCGCCGCGTCTAACTCGTCATCGCTCTTGCTGGTGCCGTTGAAAATAATTTGATTAGGATTAAAACCGATCTTGAGAGCTTTAAATAATTCGCCACCACTGTTGACCTCAACATCGATACCGGCTTGCCGAACAGTGTTTAAAACAGCCATGTTCGAGTTTGCTTTCGACGCATAGAAGAAACGGATCGGATGATCCACCGATGCCGCTGCCTGCTTTAGCCGATCGATATTCGATTTAATGCGGGGTCTTGAAAACACAAAGAGCGGGGAATCGTACTGTTGCACGAGTTGCAGTGAGTCGGCGCCGTTGACATTCAGGCGACCGTCGCGCACGTCAAGATAATCCGAAATGGTCCATGCCGGCTTTGCGGTTAGGGTAGTTGACATTGTTTAGTGTTTGAAAGAAGGCCGCGCCCCGTCACTTTCGAACGATTCATATAACGCCGGCCCGGAAAGCCGGTTTATTTTTGATCGCTACTTTTTAACTTGCGCAGCACTTCATGAATTTGTTTGTAATGCCGTTTTTCGTGATAGCCGAGAAACGAGACTGCGGCGACACCATCAATCTTGCCCAGAAAAGGATGAGTGAAAGTTACCTGGCGAAAGTCACGAGTATCTTTTTCAGCGCATAAGGATTTGAGCCGGGCGCGCGCGTCATTAAAGTTTTCAATCACAGCCTGTTTCTCAGGTGCGTTCGTCGGATTAACTCCCTTCGGCGCCTGAACACGAACGATTCGAGACGCGACGATCGATGTCGGAATAAATCGTCGCAGCATTCCCACGCGGGCGCCCGGCGCAGCAAATGACTTCTTCAGATCTTTAGTAACGCGGTCCTCGACGAGATTAAGGTGCTGGATAATTTCGGCCACGCTCCAGCCGCCGTCCGGCGGTTGCCGCTGAAACCAGTCGTTATCTAATTCCGCAACTGTGGCGTTGATTTGCGCGTGAACTTTATCAAGCCTGGCCAAAACGCGTTTCATAGAGCGACGTTCAGAGGGCAAAACAACTTAGTTGCGCGCGAAGTTATAAGTGATCACGCCGACGACTTGCACTGGCTCCCCCATCAACAGCGTCGGTGAAAAATGCGCCAGCAACGCAGCGTTTACACTTGCCTGCTGTAAGAGCGGTGGTCCAGAAACTGCTGTGGCGGAAATCACATTGCCTTGTTCATCGATGGTGACGCGCACGACCACAGTTCCGTACGTGTTTGCTGCTTTGGCTGCGGCGGGAAAATCCGGTGCCGGCAGGCTCAATGCTTTGCCGTTCAACACGCCGCCGGAAATCGGCGCGCGCTTCTTCGGTGATTGCGAGGCATTCTCTCCTTCCCCGGCAGCCGCAGGAGTGGCGGCCGGAGCTTCGCCTTCGACCGGCGCATCGCCATTGTTAGCCGCAGCCGCCTGCTGGTTACCGCCGGCTTCAGTCTGCGCAGGTGGGGGTGTCACGGCCGCGGTGACCGGCGTCGCCACTTTTTCGGGGATTGTGAACGAGCTGAGAAATTGTTCTTGAATCTGGTCCGCTTTCTTATTTGACAGGAACGCGATCGCATAGAAGCGTTTTCTTGTTACGTAAGCACGCACAACGCCGGTTAGATCTCCGACCGTCATGCGATATTCCCGTCCCGCGTTTCCGGACAGCACCTTGTCACCCACCAGGGTCAGCTTTGCTACTGCTTCTTTGCCGCGAATTTTGCCCGGAAAGATTGTCCTAAAGGCGTCGACGTAAGAATTTAAGCGCTCAGCCTCTGAATACATTGCGGGATTGGATTTGATCCCGCTCATCGAAACGATCGCGAACACCGGCGTCACATTTGGCTGAGAAAGATAGGTCGTTACGTTGAGTTCAAATTTGTGGTAGGGCTCTTTCGTAGTTTGCGACGCCGAACCTTTCGGCATTTGAACTGAGAACGCGTCCGCGTCTGAACGCAATATTTCCCAGTCAATTGCAGACTGAGCTGATGCGGCAATGGCAGCCCCGAGCAGGATCAATACAACGGCAAAGGATTTCATACTGCTTACTCCTAAAATCTTTTTCGCATCATAAATATTAGCGAACACGAGTGAGCGCCGCCAGTCGCTAACATCGTTCACAGTTGCGCAACCATCTCGGCCGGATTCCAATAGGCATAGAGCGTCTGAATTTTCCCGCTCTCGTTGATCGTGAAAACGTCGATGCCTTCAAACCGAACCGCGCGCCCCTCTTTGCTCGTGCCCTTGCCGGTCCACTTTACCGCGGCGCTGTTTCCGGCGATGAATATTTGATCTTCAGTGAGGCCTACTTCTTTGAACGCGGCCATAACCGTCTGAAAGAACTCGCCTAATTTTTGATGGCCGCGGTTGGGTGGAGCGCCCACCGGGTCATAACTAATACCATCTTCGGCGAAAGTGTTGACCCACGCCTGTTGGTCCATTGCGCGTAACGCAGCGAAATATTCTTTAACCGTCCTCGCTATCACTTCGGGAGACATTGTTTTTTCCTTTCTCGGTCTGCTTGCACCAGAACCCGGCGCAAAATCTTTCCTGAAGGCGATTTGGGAATCTTGTCTGTGAATTCTACTTCGCGAATACGCTTGTGCGGCGCAACGCGCGCCGCGACAAATTCCATAATTTGCTCCGCGCCGCACTTGTCCTTTAAGACAATCACCGCCTTCGGCACTTCACCGGCTTCATCGTCCTGACAGGGAATGACAGCTGCATCCGCAACTGCGGGATGAGTCAGCAACACCGCTTCAAGTTCTGCGGGAGGAACTTGAAAACCTTTGTACTTAATCAATTCTTTCGCGCGATCGACGATGAAGAAGTGTCCATCTTCGTCGCCGTAACCAACATCGCCGGTATGCAACCAGCCCTCGGCATCGATTGTTTGTGCCGTAGCATCGGGCCGGTTCAGGTAGCCTTTCATTATCTGTGGACCACGAACACAGACCTCGCCTTCCTGATTCGCTTCCAGCTCTTTACCGGTGCCGAGATCTATAACCTTGCATTCGGTGTTGGGAGCGGGCGGCCCCACTGAACCGAATTTTACTTTCGCGGGATCAGCCGGAGATGAGTGAGTCACCGGACTTGTTTCGGTCAGGCCATAACCCTGGCGCACATCGCAGCTCAAGCGCTGCATGCAAGCTCGCGTCAAACTCTCGTCGAGCGGTGCAGCGCCGGAAAAAATGGTGCGCAGCGTTGGCATTGGATACTTATCCACAATTGGACTCTTGCTCAGCGTTAAAACGATCGGTGGGACTATGTGCGCGAGCGTCACACCGTACTTTCGCACGGTTTGCAGAAACAGTTCCAAATCAAAACGGCGCATCAATACAATCGTCGCGCCTTTATGAAGTCCCATGTTCAAAACGACGACCAGGCCATAGATATGAAAAAGCGGCAGCACCCCAATCAACGTGTCGCGTTCAGAGAAGTAAACGAGGCCATCCATTTGCTGCATGTTGGCTACGAGATTTCTATGCGTCAGCATGACGCCTTTCGGCAAACCCGTGGTGCCGCTGGAATAGGGAAGCGCTACCAGATCTTCAGCGGGATTTATTCTTACATCCGGAACATCGCCATTGTCACTCATCAAAGTGGCAAAGGGCGTGGCGCCGTCCGCCTCGCCAAATACAAAAAGTTCTTCGATGTTTGCTTCTTTCGCGGCCTCGCTGGCTTTTGCGATGCAATCCGGAACGGTGACCAGAAAGCGGGCGCCGGCATCGTGCAGTTGCTGCGCCACTTCATGTTCGGTGTAGAGCGGGTTGATGATCGTGCTAATTCCGCCGAGCATCGCTACTGCGTGGAAGGCAATTGCGTATTCCAGAACATTCGGGCTAAGAATTCCAAACACTTCGCCGCGCTTGAAACCTCGGCGTGCCAGTCCGGCGGCGGCGCGATGTATTGCTTCTGAAAGTTCAGAATAAGTCAGCGTGCGTCCGGTTTCGGCTTCGATTAACGCCGGCTTATCGGCCAATCGCGTCGCGTTCTGCAGCACGAATGAAGTCACCGAAACATCGGGTATTTCTACGTCGGGATATGGTCCGCGAAAAATCATTTTAGTGTAGCGACATGGCCGGCCAGATCGTGACAGACTTCAGTTTTAAAATTTTCGCAAGCGCGTGTTCGATCTTATGCGATGAAAATGCAAACAGAAGTCTGCGTACATTATCAGGTGATCTTGGTTACGTAAAAGGTTTATATTGGCGGCTCCCGATCAACAATCTCATGACGCACGCCGACTCGACGCCGCTCAACATCATTTGCCTTGCGACCTATTTCAAAGGGGGCGACTTTATTCGCGAGTGCAAACGCCTGGGTTGTCACGTCGTGCTGATTACTAAAGAAAAAATGCTGCATGAAGAGTGGCCGCGTGATTGTATCGACCAGCTAATGGCGGTGCCCAACGATGCGGGACCACCCCTGTTTATCGACCTGGTTGCGTTTTTATCGCGCGAGAAAAAGGTGGACTGCGTTGTAGCGCTCGAAGAATTCGATGTCATGACAGCGGCGCTTATTCGCGAACACTTCTGCCTCGGTGGCATGAACAGTTCAACTGCGAAAACGTTTCGCGACAAGCTGCGGATGGCAGTCGCAGCAAAAGAAGCTGGGGTCGAGCTGCCGGATTTTGTGCCGCTCATCTCTCCCGCTCAAATCGCAGAATTTATTGAACGAGTGCCGCCGCCCTGGATCCTAAAACCGCGTTCCGACGTTTCTGCGATTGGCATTCGCAAGCTTGAAAGTCGCGATGAGGTATGGCGCGCTATTGAAGAAATGAACGAGCGCGAGAATTTGCGAGAACGCTCGTCATACTATCTGCTGGCGAGTTTCATTGCGGGCGAAGTTTTTCACGTCGATTCTATTGTGAACCACGGCCGGGTGATATTCGCAGGGGCAAATCGCTATGGCCGCCCGCCGCTGGAAGTCGCGCACCAAGGCGGCGCGTACGTTTCGCGCACCATTGAGCACGGCTCGGCTGATCAAAAAGCGCTTTTCGCGGCAAACAAAAAGTTAGTCAAACACCTCGGTCTGGAGCGAGGCGCGGCGCACGCGGAATTCATTAAGAGCGACGTGGACGGCCGCTTTTATTTTCTTGAAATTGCCGCGAGAGTTGGCGGCGCATACATCGCCGAAGTGCTGGAGGCCGCCACTGGGTTAAATCTCTGGCGCGAGTGGGCCAGGATTGAAGTTGCAGAGATGAAAGCGAAACAGCAGGGACAGCTTTCAGCGGCAGGCGGCAGACGACAGGATGAGAGGGCAGAAGTGAAGCGGGCCTCAGCAGTTGACAGACTTGAACCCGAGCGAAAGGAATACGCCGGGATTGTACTGTCGCTGGCGAAACAAGAACATCCTGATACCGAAAGCTATGATGATCCCGAGATCGTCTACCGCGCGAAGAAGCGCCATCATGCTGGGCTCATCGTGAGATCGAAAAAGCTGGAACGAGTTGAAGAGTTGATCAGTGATTACGCAGTGCGGTTTCAGCAGGACTTTGTAGCGATCGTGCCACCACTCGAGAAAGCGGAGTAGATCAGGATAAGAAATAAGCCGCGGATTGACGCTGACAAGAACGGATCTGAGCGCGGAATCACCCACCGGACCCGCTTTCTCGTTAGAGCGGTTCTTATCTGCGTTAATTCGCGGCCGAACGATCTTCTACTTCAAATGTTTATTAAACCAATCCAGGACATTGTGATACCAAAATGCAGAATTCTGCGGCTTGAGAATCCAATGCCCCTCGTCGGGAAACAGGATGAGTTTTGACTCAACGCCGTTGCGCTGTAAGGCGGTATACAGTTCCAGGCTTTGCGTATAGGGCACGCGAAAGTCCATTTCGCCCGCGGTTACGAGCGTTGGCGTCTTGAAATTCTTCACGAACATGTTTGGCGACCAGCGGGCGTACATCGCTGGATTGGACCACGGCGTCCCCTTGAATTCCCATTCAGGAAACCAAAGCTCTTCAGTGGCGCCGTACATGCTCGTTAAGTTGTAAACCCCAGCGTGCGACACCAGTGTTTTGAAATGAACCCGCGGATCGTTGTTGTGTCCAAGGATCCAATCGATCATGTAGCCACCGTAACTGGCGCCCGCCGCTCCGACGCGATTGCGATCGATGAAAGTATTTCTACGCAACACGTCGGCGACACCATTCATAATGTCAACGTAGGGTTTGCCGCCCCAGTCGCCGCTAATCTCGTTTGTGAATTGTTGACCATAGCCCGTTGACCCGCGCGGGTTAGGCTGAAAAACAACGTACCCGGCGTTCGCGAAGACTTGCGGATTCCAGCGATAGCCCCAATTGTTGTTGAAAGCGCTTTGTGGACCACCATGAATAATGACGATCATGGGGTACTTCCTACTCGGATCAAAATCAACCGGCTTGATAATGAAGCCGTGAATTCTTTTTCCCAGCGCTCCGGTCCACTCAACTTCTTCGGCGGGTTTCAGGTTCGCCTGCGTCATCAGATCGTTGTTGACTCGAGTGAGCGCAATCACGCTGCCGGAGTTGCCTCGATAGATTTCGGCCGGCCCTGCCATTGTGCTGCTAACAAAAACAAAAGTGTTGTCCGGAGCGACTTGCAGGTTACTGGCGAAGACATTGTTCGCGACCCGCTCTTCTTTTCCACCGGTTACGGGAACCTTGTAAACGTTTTCATAACCGCGATCGCCGGCAGTGAAGTAAATCGTTTTGCCGTCTGCCGATAAGGCTATCTCGTCAACAGTGAGATCAAAGCCGCGCAGTAGTTCAGTGCTGGTCCCAGTCGCTCTATTAAATGCCATGAGTCGCCAGCGATCTGCTTCAAAGCCGGCAGTCGCCTGCGAGCGGTAGATGATGTACTTCCCATCCGGTGTGTAAACGGGCGTGTCCTCGTAGCCTTTATTAGTCCCCGTGATGTTGCGTGCCGGACCGCCGGCGGTAGGAACGATGTAAACGTCGCTGTTCGTCGAAATTGCCTCGATCTTGTCCGGGTTGCGCAAGTACGCCAGTTCTTTTGAATCCGGCGAGAATGCGTAGTCGGTTTCTCCCGCGACGGCGTAAGGCGGCGAGTCAAAGTCGCCCGGCGTGAGATCGCGGGCGACTCCGCCCCTGCTTGAAACGACAAAGACATGCGTGCGTTTCAGGTCGCGCCATTCGACCCAGTGGCGAAACAACAAACGTGTAGTAACGTGCGCCTTGACTTTGCTTTTTTCAGCTGCTTCATCTTTGGTTTTGTTGCAATCGTCATTGGTACAGTCCGGGTAAACATCAGACGTGAAAGCGATCCAGCTGCCATCCGGTGACCAAACAGGCGATGCGGCACCGGTGGAAATATGTGTCACCTGCTGCTTGTTATCGCCGTCCGGTTCCATGGTCCAGACCTGATCGCCGGTAACATATGCTATTTTTTTGCCGTCCGGCGACCAGCGTGGCGAGCTTGCGGACGAGGCGCCACTAGTTAGTTGCCTCATCTCTCCCCCGGCACTCGACATAACATATATTTGCGTTAGCGTGCGGTTCGCATCGACATTGACGTCACCTATCGTGAAGGCCACGCGCTCGCCATTGGGCGAGATTTGCGGATCGCCGACGCGCCTTATTTTCAAAAGATCTTCGACTGAATAATGACCGGTCTGAGCGCTCGCATAGGGAGTGCAAAGTAAGACACAAAAGCAGACAGCAAAGAAGAAGCGTTTCATAGTTACCCTCTTCGAAGTTTCTTAACTGAATTTTTGGACAGCGGTAATATTATGTCACTAACTGTGGCGAACGTACACGTTGCTCAATAACGGTTTCCTTTAATTGAATGATTCGCCGGATTATCCTTGGAGTCCTACGCTTTGCGTTGCGCGTTTATTTTCGGCGCATAGAAATCATCGGCCTCGACAATGTCCCGCTTAGCGCGCCCGTTATTTTTGTGTTGAACCACCCTAACGCGCTCGTCGATCCGGTTTTCCTGTTCTGCCTCGCGCCGCGGCGCGTGTCGTTTCTTGCAAAAGCGCCCTTGTTTCGCATGCCGGTCCTGGGATTTTTTATTCGCGCCCTCGATTCGCTGCC
>DATENN010000083.1:0-3611 GCA_035275045.1 Pyrinomonadaceae bacterium | reverse complement strand
TTGTCGTAGTCGAGATTGTAAAGCGCTTCGACACCAGTTCGGCGCAACGATTCAAACTCTGCCCTGTCCTTCTCCGCAATCCATGCACTAGTTTGAGCAGCCACGCTGACAGCCAGAACCGCCAACGTTGCGAATGACATTATGACTTTCACTTGACGCACTCCTTACTCAACCTGCGATTGCTAATGCGCAAACGCTTCCAAATATTTGATACCCGACCCGGTATTGAACAGCACTACTCGTTCATCCTTTTCCACCAACTCTGCGTCGATTAATTTCCTCAAGGCCGGCAAACAAGCGGCGCCTTCAGGGGCGCAAAAGATTCCTTCCGCTGCTCCAATTTCTTTCGTCGCCGCGATCAATTCGTCATCAGTGACTGCAACGGCGGTTCCGCCGGACTCGCGTAGCGCGTCGAGAATCAAAAAATCACCGATAGCTTTCGGGACCCGCAAACCCGAGGCGACCGTCGCCGCATTCGGAAATTCATCGGCGAACCGCTTCCCGGTTTTGAACGCTTCAACAATCGGCGCGCAACCACTTGCCTGCACCGTCACCATGCGCGGCCGATGCGAACCGATCCAACCCATTGCTTCCATCTCAGCAAAAGCTTTCCACATACCAATCAAGCCAGTGCCGCCACCGGTCGGATAAATAATGACGTCAGGCAGTTGCCAGTTAAGTTGTTCCGCCAGCTCATACCCCAGCGTCTTCTTGCCTTCGACGCGGTATGGTTCTTTCAGCGTCGAAACATCAAACCAGCCTTCCGCTTCCTTTCGCCGGGCCACTTCGGCGCCGCAATCCGTAATCAACCCTTTCAGCAAGGTCACGTGAGCGCCTGTCTGTTCGCATTCGATCACATTTGCGCGCGGTGTGTCGTCGGGCATGAAGATGAAGCATTCGAGCTCGGCACGCGCGGCATAAGCGGCCAGCGCGCCGGCCGCATTTCCTGCTGAGGGCACTGCGAGTTTGGTCGCGCCGAGCTGTTTTGCCATCGATACCGCCGCCGACATGCCGCGAGCTTTGAAACTCTGCGTCGGATTCTGCGACTCGTCTTTGATGTAAAGCTGATTGATTCCAATTTCTTTTCCTAAATTCTCAGCGCGCAGCAATGGCGTCCAGCCTTCGCCGAGCGAGATAATCTCCTGCTCACTTTCAACCGGCAGCACTTCAAGGTAACGCCAAAGATCGGCGCGCCTGCCACGCAACGACTCTTTAGTCAGACTCGTGCTTGCTCGATCCAGGTCGTAACGAACCAACAGTGGTTTTCCGCAAGCGCGGCACAGATTGAGCAACCCGTGTGCCTCATGTTTCAACTGACAGGCAGCACATTCCAGATGGGTAACATTCATTTAATAATTGGCCTTTCTTAATCTTAACTTCTGCGCATTTTGCGTGCGGTCATCTGCGCTGGCGATCAAAGTGAACTGCGCATTCCGGCAAATGGAGTAATCATGCTGCGGCAACCTTCATTGGCGCAAAACAATTACTAAAGCGACAAGGTCGCGTGTGACAAATGCTGCGCAACCAAGTATCTTGTCTGCAAACATCAACAGTTGCAAAAGAGGACCAGGATGCCAAATCGCAATGCCGTGATTCAAACTAATAAAGGCACTATCCGCGTCGAACTATTCGAATCAGACGCGCCTAAAACCACGGAAAACTTCATAACTCTGGCGGAACGTGGCTACTATGATGGAGTCGTTTTTCATCGAGTAATCAAGGGCTTCATGATTCAGGGAGGCGATCCGACCGGTACCGGCCGAGGCGGCGAATCAGCATGGGGCGGGCGGTTCAAAGACGAGATTGACTCTTCATCCGCGGTTTATCAGCGAGGTTATAAAAAGGGTGTGGTCGCGATGGCCAACGCCGGCCCAAACACAAACGGATCTCAGTTTTTCATTATGCACGCGGATTACCCCTTACCCCCCAGCTACACGATATTTGGCCGAGTGACCGACGGCCTGGACGTGGTCGATGCGATCGCGACCGGCGAAACCGATCGCAGCGATCGGCCTACGTCCGAAGTGAAGATGGAGCGCGTGACAATTGAAGGCGCATCAAACTGACTTAGGCGTGTAGTCTCTTCAGCACGAATTGTTTTGCCTGCCTCACCGCCTCTTCCAATGACATCGCATTACCTAACCCGGCCGCAATCGCGGAAGACAGAATGCAGCCTGATCCGCGCAACTTTGCCCCCGGAATAAACGGAGCTCGAAAAGTAGTCACTCGACTGTCTTCATCAAGCAGATCAATCGCTTCCAAAAGATCCGCCGACTTCTGATTACCAACCGCGTTCGTTTCGTTAAGATGTCCGCCCTTAATTAGCACCGCGCGCGCGCCCCGGTTTCGAATCAATGAGGCGGCCTGGCGCATGTCAGCTTCCGAGCTGATCTGCATTCCGCTTAGCACTTCTGCCTCTGGAATGTTAGGCGTAACTAATCGAGCCAGAGGCAAAATCTCCGAGACAAGGTCCTCCAGTGCGTTGTTGTCCATCAATCGCATTCCCGAACTCGAACACATCACCGGATCGACGATGGGCGCAGCTAAGTTGTAATCAGCAAAACTGCGCGCAACGGCTTTTATCACTTCGCGGTTCGGCAGCATTCCCAGCTTGACGCAGGCGAACTCAAACTCTTCGACCAGCGATTTGATTTGAGCGCTGACCGTTTCCGCCGTTTGATCAGCTCTACCATGTGCCTGGCGATCATTCTGAAAAGTGATCGACGTGATGACGGCGGAGGTGCGATATCCAAAGACATCGAATGTGCGCGCGTCAGCCCACACACCTGCCCCGCCCGACGGATCAAAACCAGCAATTGTTAATGCGTTTTGCTTTTTCATTCGCGCAGAGTTCAAGCGTGCTTTTCTTGAGTCTAAAACAAAGTCTGAACCGGAGCGTAGCCACAAAACCTTATCAACGTCCACAGACTAAAGTCTGTGCCACTAAAGTCTGGGCCCGTGTGCCACCTCAATCTTTTGCGTCCGCAATTCGATTAACCATCGCTGCCAAGTCGGCCGTATCACTAAACATGCGAATCGCCGCTACGCCGCTGGCGCCGGCACAAAGACAATCACTCACGTTTTGCTCATCTATACCGCCAATAGCAATTACCGGAAACGGCTTGAGCGCTGCGCACACTTGTTCAAGTTGTTCCAACCCGACCGCTGGTCCATATTCCGCTTTTGCCGGAGAAAAAAACACCGGACCAAACAAAGCAAAGTCAGCGCCCTGTTGCGCCGCGCGCGCTTCCGCTAACGAATGAGTCGAGACCCCGATTAGCAAATCTGATCCAAATGTGCGGCGCACAATCGAAGCAGGTAACGATTCGCTGGTGAGGTGTACCCCGTCAGCGCCGGCTGCAACCGCAACATCGGCGCGATCGTTGATCAACAGCCGCGAACCGGTACCGCGTGTTATTTCGGCAGCGCATACTGCCAGCTGTTGCAACACGCGGACGGTTAGACGCTTCTCGCGCAGTTGAATCAGATCGATCCTGGCTGCGACTGCGGATCTAACAAGTTTTAGTATTTGTTGGAATTCTTTACTGCCGGGGGTCGTTGCGGCTGTCGTTTCGCCGCTCGTGATTAGATATGTGGCTGGCTTTGACAGA
>DATENN010000082.1:0-11139 GCA_035275045.1 Pyrinomonadaceae bacterium | reverse complement strand
AGTTCACACGACGCCGGCGCGGCGCTGCTCCGGACTCTCCCGGGACGGAATCGGTGACGACAAATGTCATTGGAATCATTCGCGGGACTGACGCAAAACTGGCGAAAGAGACGGTTCTTTTGTCGGCGCATCTGGATCACGTCGGCGTCGGCAGGGAAGTGAATGGCGATAACATCTACAACGGTGCGGATGACGATGCCTCAGGCGTAACCGCGGTTCTGGAATTGGCTGGCGCGTTGGCCGCCGGCAAGAAGCCGAAACGCACGGTCGTGTTTGTTCTTTTCGGAAGCGAAGAGATTGGCGGCTACGGCGCGCGATATTTCCTGGAGCATCCGCCTGTGCCTCTGGAGAGCCTTGTTGCGAATCTTGAATTTGAAATGATTGGCCGTCCTGACTCTGCTGTTCCACCGAAGACTTTATGGTTAACCGGATATGAACGTTCTGATCTGGGTGAGCAATTGGCCGCTCATGGAGCGCGGCTGGTGGCGGACCCTCATCCTGACCAGCATTTCTTTCAGCGCTCAGACAACTACGCCCTGGCCCGAAAAGGAATCATCGCGCACACCGTTTCCAGTTACGGCCTGCACAAGGATTATCATCAACCGAGTGACGACGTGGCCCATGTGGACTTTGCGCACATGACCGAAGCCATTGCCTCGATGGTCGAGCCGGTTAAGTGGCTCGTGAATACTGATTTCAAGCCGCAATGGAAAGAAGGCGGCAAGCCATAGATCATGACCGCACCTGAGAAAATCGTAACCATCTTTGGCGGATCAAAATGCCGTGAAGGCGACCTGGCCTATGCTCAGGCGTTGCGAACTGGCGAGTTGCTGGCGGAGGCGGGTTACACAATTTGCACGGGCGGCTACGCGGGCGTGATGGAAGCGGCCAGCCGCGGCGCGCACGAACGTGGCGGGCGCGTCATCGGCGTCACGATGAACCAATTTACTAGTGAGCCGAACCGTTATCTGACTGAAAAAATTCCGTCTGAACATTTTTACGAAAGATTGCAGCGCTTGATCGTTCAGTCAGTCGGCTACATTGCGCTTTGTGGCGGTATGGGGACGGTGACTGAGATTTCGCTGGTGTGGAACAAGATGCAAACACGCGTGCTGGAGCCGCGCCCGCTGGTCCTGCTCGGCGATTGCTGGCCGCCGGTGGTCCGCCAGTGGCAGCAGTCCCTGGCCGTAAACGATGATGATGTGAAGATCCTGGATTTCGCGCGCACTCCTGAAGAGGCGGTTTCGATTATTAAGGGAAAAGCGGATTCAGTAGCAGGATAAGCCGCAGATTACTCAGATGAAGCGTTGTCCTAAATGCAAACGAAGTTACGAGGACGATACCCTCAGATTCTGTCTCGAAGACGGCAGTCCGTTGTTCGCTCTCGACGGCTCTGAGGCCCCGGCAACCGAAATCCTAACGGCTGATACGGCCACTGAGATCATGCAGCCGCGTAGTACGCCGACGTTGAAATCCTCCGGACCGACCATCCCGTCCTACAGCGCGGACGCTCTGCGACCGCGCGAATCCGAAACGCGCAGCTCAAACCCTGCTTTGACCTTTGGCGTGATTGCCATCGCAGTTTTGCTTTTGGCTCTGGTCGGCATCGCCGGCGTTTGGGTCCTTCGTCAAAGCGGTGACAGTGGCCCGGCCGCCAAAGAGAGCTCACCGGCCCCCAATGATCAGAAACGCGCGACGAGCGAACCCTCTGCCTCCACTGCTCCTGCACCAGCGGCGGAAACCAGCGGGCCGCTAAAAATTACTGCCTCAGCTTCTTCGATTCGTTTGGCCGTTCAGGCCAACACCTACTATGCGTCAAACGCGATCGACGGCAAGCGAGCGTCTGCCTGGATTGAAGGCGCAGACGGGGCGGGCGAGGGCGAATGGATTCGCTTCGATTTTGATCGCGAAATTGTCCTGCATCGAGTTCTTTGGCAGCCGGGCTACTTCAAGAGCCCGCAGATCTGGGCCCAGAACAATCGGCTGGCCGCCGTCACTGCTTACTTTTCCGACGGCACTTCGCGCGAGATAACTTTCGCCGATCGCATGGAGAGTCAAAAGACCGATCTGGGTTCCGTGCGGACGCGTTGGGTGCGATTCGTTATTAAGTCGGTGCACTACGGCAGCGATCCCGACACGGCCGTTTCCGAGATTGCGTTTGAATGGGACCAATAGGTTCTTGCCGGTTGTATGTATAGGCCTTCAGCCAATCCACATCAGTTTGAACGCAGCGCCCAGCCCGGTCTCGGCAAGACGGTCAGCATTCTGGGAGTGCCCTTGAGCTTCGGCCAAAGTATGGCTGGGGTTGAGATGGGCCCTTCAGCCATGCGCGCTGCGGGGCTTGCGGAACGGATCGCAAGACTTGGTTACGAAGTTAACGACGTCGGCGATATCAGGGTTGAGAGGTCGCGGTCAAACCCGCGCGAAGGTGAAAAGCTCAAGCATCTTACCGAAGTGCACGCCACCTGCTCGCAGCTCGCCGATCAGGTCGAGCAAATTATCGACGCCCGGGAATTCCCCATCACTATCGGCGGCGACCACTCGATCGCGATTGGCTCGTTAACTGGAGTCGCGAAGGCTTATAGAAAGCAAAAAGAAAAGCTCGGGCTGATTTACTTCGACGCGCATGCAGACATGAACACGCCCCAGACGACGCCGTCGGGAAATATTCATGGCATGCCGCTGGCGGTGTTGTTGGGTTGGGGCGCGCCTGAGTTGGTGAATCTGGGCGGCTATGAACCGAAATTTGATTCGCCATGGGTCGCTCACGTCGGGGCCCGCGACATTGATCCCGCAGAGCGCGAGATGGTCCGCGAGTCAGGCCTCCGCTGCTTTACCATGCGCGAAATTGACGAGCGCGGTTTGGGCGCATGTATGGACGAAGCGATTGCGATCGCCACACAGGGGCGGGCGGGTTTTGCGGTAACATTCGACGTCGACGTGCTTGACCCCGGTGATGCGCCCGGTTCGGGAACGCTCGTGCGCGGTGGGCTCAGTTATCGCGAAGCGCATCTGGCGATGGAGAAGATTGCCGATTCAGGTCAGATGCGATCGCTTGAAGTGGTGGAAATCAACACGACGCTCGACGTGAACAATCGCACCGCGCAGTTGGGTGTGGAGCTGATCCTGTCGGCGCTGGGAAAGACGATTCTGTAATTTATTCCCTCCCTTTGGGAGAGGGCTAGGGTGAGGGCTTAGCGCGACTTAAGCTCACATTACTTCTTAGTCGTTGACATGCGAGAAGCACGAAAATAGCCGGGCGGATATCTCCCTCGCCCTTCGGGCGAGGATTGATTCAAAATAGTGCGGGCCTGTAGGCCCTCACCCCAACCCTCTCCCAAAGGGAGCGGGAGCAAAAGAGTAAATGCCTAAAAAACTTCGCATTGGCGTGATCTTTGGTGGCCGCTCAGGCGAGCACGAAGTATCGATCCGCTCGGCCCGATCGGTTATCGACGCTATCGACAAAGCGAAATATCAAGTGGTGCCGATTGCCATTACCAAAGAAGGGAATTGGCTGGGGTCGGGCGCCTCTGCGCAGCTCCTGCCGCCGGAAACTCAACGCCGGATGCCGGCCAACTCGACTGATAACAGCAGCGGCGACGTGACGATTCTCGGTGACCCTTCCCGGAGCGGTCTCGTCCGCCTCGACGCCGACGACCAATCGACCGAGCGGCTGGATATCGTCTTCCCGGTATTGCACGGTACCTATGGTGAGGACGGCACTATTCAGGGCTTGCTTGAGATGGCTGCGATTCCATTTGTGGGCTGCGGCACGTTGGCCTCAGCCTGTGGCATGGATAAGGCGATCATGAAAGCGTTGTTCAAAGAGGCCGGCTTACCAATTTGTAACTACGCTTCGTTCCTCCGGTCCGAATGGGAGGGCAATCAGGATGCGGTGACGCGTCGTGTGACGAGACAGCTCGGCCTGCCCGTTTTCGTTAAGCCGGCAAACCTTGGTTCTTCAGTTGGAGTTTCCCGGGCCACCGATAGAGCTTCGTTCGTAAAGGCGGTCAACCTGGCGGCGCGATATGATCGCAAAGTAATCGTCGAGGAGATGATTGACGGCCGAGAGATCGAATGCGCGGTGATGGGGAACGACGAGCCGAAGGCGAGCTTGCCCGGCGAGTATGTGGTGCACAAAAAAGAGGCGAGGTTTCTCGACTACACCCAAAAATATTCCAGCACCGGCCACGTCGAGTTCGTGGTGCCCGCGCGGGTTTCCAAAGCCGTGCAGAAAAGAATTCAGGCGATGGCCGTGCGCGCTTTTCAGGCAGTTGACGCCTCGGGGCTCTCGCGCGTCGATTTCTTTCTCAAGACCGACGGCGAACTGCTGGTGAATGAGCTCAACACCTTACCCGGGCTCACGGACGTCTCGGGCTTTCCGAAGATGTGGGAAGCGTCAGGCGTGCCTTTCACCGAAGTCATCAATCAACTCATCGAGCTGGCTCTCGAACGCCACCGCGAGCGGGCGCGCAACGAAACGAGTATTTGAAAACGCGCGGCAGGAGCGGCCGATGTCCCGCACCTGTTCTAGCAGCTTCTTTCTTCTCATCGATGACGAATATTACCGTAAATCCGAGTATTATGATCTCCGGTCGCCGTAGAAAATCGCCAAACTATTTGCTTCATTTGAGAAAACGGTTTTAGCAAATATTGAGCAAGCGGTTTAGCGTTTCGTCAGATCTCATGTCCCATGATCGAGAGTATTATCAGTCACGAATAATCCCGTCATGGGCGGTATTATGATGCATGACGCATAATTAGTAGTTATATTGCTTCCTCGATGAAAACAACACTCTCTTCAGCTTGGACGACAGTTCATGAAACAATTCCTCCGCTCATGTTCGGTCTGCCGACACTCGCGATAGTTGTTAGCATTGTTATTGATCCTCGCGGCACACTGTCAGGCGCGCTTGCCCCATTGGGAATGTTTTTGGCCATGACAATTGCCGCTATCTGGTGGGCGACTCGGCTCAAGTGGGTAAGCGTGGACCAACTAAATCTTTATGCCGCAGGTTGGATTAAGAAAATCTCTGTTCCGCTTTCACAGGTGGACACCGTCTATAGTATGGGTGCACAGATTATCGTTATTCGCTTGAGATCGGCATCAGCTTTTGGACCCGGAATTCTATTCTTGGCAGAGTGGGATCCGTCTTCAATGCTGACAGGTTCACACCCAGCAGCCCAAACTTTGCGCGAACGCGTGAAAAGAGCGTCCGATTTATCTGGCGCAATACAACAAATCGTTGGACGCGAGCGGCGGGAGCGAGAAGTCATTGCCGATTTCCAATTGGCGATTGTCGATTTGAATTCGCGCCGCCGCGTCAACTCAACCGTTGGGCCCTGCACTTATGCCTAATCCTTTTGCTGGCTTCAGAGGACTAGTCGTTGGCCTCGCAATATTCGTGGTCAATTGGGTGATTGCGTACTTAAGACTAGTCAGAGGCAATTCATTTGACTTCGACGCGGGAGCGGAAGCAGGGGAATTTGAGAAGCGACTCGCAAACTACATCGACATCGGAAAATTCATACTCGGTTTGGCGTCGGGCTCGATTGTACTGCTTATCGGATCCTCCGCATTACGTAAATCTGAGACGTTGCCCGGCGCTTACGCTTCACCGCTATTCTTGTTGGCTCTAAGTATTGTTTATGGGATTTTCCTCATGGTATTCCTAACAACCAACTACGAGGCGTATAAACACAAAACGTCCGATTACACGAGTTTCAAGTACAGCAGAAATGTTGCACTAGGTTACAGCACGCTTTTCTGCTTTTGTGTGGGCTACGCTTGGCTCACTTTCATCGTGACGCGATGACGAAAGGCCTGTCTGCAATGTGTGGACGGGCCCAACAAATCGTTGGACGCGAGCGGCGGGGGCGTGTTTCGCATCATAATTGGCCCGGCGATGCTTGAATGAATTCGCGCCGCCGCGTCAACTCAACCGTTGGGTGCACTCTCTGACTTCCATGGCCGAACCTTTCGTTTACGACAAAGCTGACTGGCACTACGGCGCTGACGATTTCGCACCGGACCTCGACGAATCACATGGCTTCATCCATACCGGCATGTTTCTCGGTTGGATTCTCGACCATGGCCTTTATGACACCGAATGGTTTGGGCCGGAAATGCAATCGTATGTTACCGCTTTCAGAAATCGTGAATTGACCGGTCCGAAATTCTTCGAGGCCTGTGATGGCGTCTTACTCGACACGATGCTCAACGACGAAGGAAACAGTTTTGCGCATCACTACTTTGAATTCGAACGGGGCAAATATCTGCGCGATTACTCGGAACTGTTCGCGCCCTCGCTGCCGTCGATCTATCATGTTGCCGACACTTGGCAGAACTACGAACGGCTCAAGAAGCGCGTTGACAAGAGGTATCGTGAATGGAAACGCGGCCATTCGGGTTGGTGGCGCCTTTTCTTTGGCAACGGTCGCTAATGCGGCGTGCACCCAACAAATCGTTGGACGCGAGCGGGATCACGCACTCGCACGCCGACAACGAATCCGTAATGTAGTTGACGCCCGCCGCGTCAACTCTGCCGTTATACCGCTTCTATGACCATGCGAAACGCAGTCATTTCAATCGCAATAATCGCTTCGTGCTGCATCGCGGTGCGCGCGCAGTCCCCAAACGCGCCGCAAATCCCGACGGTTGAGTTTTGTGATTTGGTCCGTAACGCCCCCGATTACGACAGCAAACCGGTTCGTGTTCGCGCGACGTACTTTTCTGGGTTCGAAATGTCATCTCTTGGTAATCCCAAGGGACCGTCTTGCGATGCAAAAAGCATGGTTTGGATGAACTTCGATCCTTCAGTCGAATCAAATTCGAAACCTGAAATCTATAAACGGTTTCTCGACTCTATCTACGCGCGGAGAGTTGTTGTGAACGGGAACATCGCGACCATCGAAGGCGAGTGGCTTCTGTGGGAAACTCCAGTGGTCGTCACCGGTGTGATTCACAAACCGAACGGGCGCGGCTACGGACATACGAGTATATACTCGCACGAATTCGTTGTGTCCTCGATCGAGGAAGTCGGCGAGCCCAAAAAGTGGGATCCCTCGAGTTCCAAGAAACCGTAGACGACGGACGCGGTATAACAAATCGTTGGACGCGAGCGGCGGGGGCGTGTTTCGCAACTTGATTCGTCCGGCGATGCTTGAATGAAATCGCGCCGCCGCGTCAACTCCGCCGTTCGCCGTCATCGTATTACAGACATGACACGCGCAACCGTCACGTTAACATCTGAGCCGCCAACCTTGGTGATACCATCTGAGGTTGTCACAAGTTCGCCTCAGATCACGTCGGCCCTAGTGGCGCTTGAAAACGAATTGCCTGAGGAGCACATTTCCATATGGCCTGGTGACAACCAAGCCGCCGCGTCACAAGCGCTGAAGGACTGGCGGCCCACCGCTATCGTCTCCGTTGTATCTAACGATGCGGACGGCTTTTGCGACTGCTCGACGGGAACCGACGCAAATCCGTTTTCTGTTGCAGCTGCTCTTGCTGTCGTCAAGCGCAGTTGGGGTTGGGACGAAACTGACCCGATAGTTGTTCGTGTCAACGGAAATGCCGTACCCGTTCACGCCCATTACAGCGGAAATATTTGGGCTGTAACCACGCTTAGTCTAACGGACGGCGAACAAATCGTTGGACGCGAGCCGAACCAGCGGGCTTGTTAGCGACAACTTGCGTGTAACGTGGTTGCGTGCGGCCGCGTCAACTCAACCGTTGGGTTGCTACCTGTTTCGCCGATGGAATCTGAATCTCTCGTGAAGCGTCTAACGAACGGCTTATGTTCCCACGAATCTTGATCTCCGTCGCAATGCTCACGTCCGTCGCAGCTTGTTCACACGCGACGCAACCGACTCAACGAACGTCAGCGCCGGACGCGAGCGTTTCGCCCACACCTTCGCCGACGGAAGAAACACCGACGGGCACTCGCCATTTATCGGATTATGTATTCGGTGGTCATTTTGGATGCAGGGTGCCGTTCAGTCGTGAATCTCCTCGCTGCCAATCGTCATACCGACCCGCGCGTGACTTCATCTGGAATCACTGGCGCGAACAGAAGCGCGCCTATGTCGTTGTGAGGATTACGTCTCCCGATTCCGCTGCCAACGTCCATATCTTTGTCGAACCTGACGAATCTGACCTCTGGCGTATCGTGTGGCGATGGGAAAATATTTATTGTGTGTCGTGTCCTGGGGACAAGCCGGGTACAATCTATCAATCCCCCGAGATGCGTTCTATCGAACAGCGACGTGAAACCGATCGTAACTTGCCGCTTGGAATGCGGTACCTGGTATTTCGCGACGCGCATGGTAACGCAGTCGAACGGTTGTAAAGTGCGACGCAACCCAACAAATCGTTGGACGCGAGCGGCGGGAGCGTGTTTCGCACCATGACTGGTGCGGCGATGCTTGAATGAAATCGCGCCGCCGCGTCAACTCAACCGTTGTGCGGCTTTTTCCTCCAAACATGACTCGGGACGAAATACGCAACGTCATCGACGACTACCTTGCTTTGGTGGAATCTGATGATGGGGACCTGGAAAACCGCGAGGCGACTCTCAAGGGTGCGCTTGATCGACTTGCGCTCGCGTACCACTTTGCCGATTTCACCTTTGATGAATCGTCATATCCCGACGCGCCACAATCCGATTACGCTGCACTAAGGAAACGTGTTGAGACTCGTTTTCCGAACTATGGTTATTACAACACCCCCAATGAAATCACCACGAATCTCGAACAATCGAAAATGCTCGTTGGTGACGCCATCGACGACATCGCCGATATTGCGCGTGATCTGCGGGAAGTCGTGTGGTGCTGGGACAACACCAGTGTCGAAGATGCGCTTTGGCATTTCAAATTCGGCTACGAATCACATTGGGGTATGCACCTTCGGTGTTTGCAGCTTTATCTTTTGGCACTGAATTGGGGTCAATAACGGCGCCATCCAACAAATCGTTGGACCGGAGCCACGGGAAGCGTCTTTCGCATCATCATTGGTCCGGCTAAGCTGCTCGGTAACGCCGTGGCCCGGTCAACTCCGCCGTTCGCCGCTTGCTTATGACCGTAAGCATTCTCAAGTGTGTACACTGTGAAACCGAGAACTCTGTGACGCGATGTTCCAAATGCGGCAGGAATTTTGTCATGACGACGGACCATCTTTCGGGTAAATTGCGTGACTTCGACGCGGGTCCAATTACCAATCCAGATGCACCGCCTCCGGCAATGTGTGACTTCTGTGCCTATGAACCTCTAGGTGACCCAATGGCAACTGTTTCAGCGGGCCTTCGTCAACGGACTAGCCCTGCGTGTCACACAGAATTTCTGTCGGCGCACGGCTTGTAAACACGACGCGGCGAACAAATCGTTGGACCGGAGCGGCGGGAGCGTGTTTCGCATCGAGCGTGATGCGGCGAAGGTGGCGTGAAATCGCGCCGCCCGGTCAACTCTGCCGTTATACGCCGTCTCTCATGGTAAACGACGTTCCGATCGCAATCTTGCAAAATAGCGGCGGCGACGCAGGAGCCTTGGCCTGCTGTATTGTCCCACTCATACTTATCGTTGTTGTCATTATTGCCGTCGTTGTCGACTCTAACAAAAAACAGAAAGCGATCTTGGAGGCGCACAGAGCCTATCAAGACTCCCTGTCTAGACTAAAATCGGATCCTGCGAACCCAAACCTGCGCCAACAAACGCTTCAACTGGGGCGGGTTTATTCCAACCTAACGCGCAATCGACGAGGCGTAACCGTCTTTGACGAGGTCGCTCTCATGAACGACATAAACGCCGCTTGTGCCGGGGCGTCTTCTGCTCAAACGGGACCGTTGAACTCGTCGACGCCATCCATCGAAGAGCGCTTGTCGCGTTTGTCGGATTTAAGGGCAAGGGGTCTAATTGATGACGAAGAATATCGCCTTCGAAGGCAGCAGATCATCAACGAGGTGTGATACCTTGCGCGCGGCGGCGTATAACAAATCGTTGGACGCGAGCGGCGGGAGCGTGATTCGCAACTTGATTCGTCCGGCGATGCTTGAATGAATTCGCGCCGCCGCGTCAACTCCGCCGTTGGGCGACGCTTCGTGTCAGAACCGGGAGCGGTAGCGACCGGATCATAAATGCAACTTGGCCGAAATCACGCAACCATTCTGTCGCCCGCCTCGCGGGCTGGGGTTCTTTGCGGAACGTGATCCCAGGGTTACGCTCGCTGCGCTCGCTCACCCTGGGCTAAACTCTATCGCCGCTCTGCGGCTCGGTAACGCGGACATCTTTATGTCGCTTTGGGTACATTGGAAAGAACGCACGGGTCGACGCAGCTGTATCTCCTCGACATTCCGTTCGAGCTCGCGTTCATGCTCGTGGGCATCGCGATCGTTCTGCTGGTCGTGCTTCTGCGTCGGCTTTTTTGATCTCCGGCGTCGCCCAACAAATCGTTGGACGCGAGCGGCGGGAGCGTGTTTTGTAACTTGATTCGTCCGGTGATGCGTTCGTGAAATCGCGCCGCCGCGTCAACTCCGCCGTTCGGCGGCATTGGCTGGCTTGAAATGGAGGGCAAAACTAAATGTGCACGCGAATAAGGCGACTTTTTACCTCTGGCCTCTGCGTCATTGCTCTTTTCTCGCTTACAAACAGTCTACGCGTGAGCGCCCAGCGCAAACCAACCAGCAAGCGGGGGATAAACGCGGAAGCCCTCGCGGAAGCGAAGAAACTTACCGACACTTACTTCAAGAAGTGTCCGGATGGCTACTACGTGAACGTCAACGAAACGATCTATCTGTGGAAAGGATTTCACTCCCGAGTCAAGGCATTCCCTTTGAGCGCTGCTGATCGACTCAATGGAATTCAATACCGCGGCATGGTGCGCTACTGGAGCGACGCGCGACGAATGTTGTCCTATACGGACGGAAGATCCCGTTGGGGCGAATGGTGGGAAGGTGAACCGATACCCTTGGAATTGCCACTGATGAAAAAGAGTGGCCAATGGTCGTCCGGCAAAGGCTCGGCTGGCGGAGTCTTTGGGTTTGACTGGACGCGCGGGAAGACAGCCCCCGAACTGTTTCCAGTTTGCCTAGATCTATAGTGTGTCGCTAATCGGCAAGGCCGCCGAACAAATCGTTGGACGCGAGC
>DATENN010000081.1:0-3604 GCA_035275045.1 Pyrinomonadaceae bacterium | reverse complement strand
ACTGCCTGCAGCGCGCTCTTCAAATATGCGCTGCCCTGGCGATCCGCCTGGCCCATGAACGACAATTTTTCGGCCGCGCAGTTTCCGTCGGAAATTAATTTCGCGGCGTCGACTTCAAGCACCGTGCCCAGACCATGACATCTTTTGCAGGCGCCGTAAGCCGAGTTGAAAGAGAAAGAACGCGGCTCGAGTGGCGGCACATTGATGCCGCAGATTACGCACGCCATTTTTTCCGAGTAGAGTTTCTCTTCGCCATCGACAACCGAAACCAGCACTGCGCCACCGGTAAGTTTGAGGGCTGTGCGTACTGACTCTGACAATCGTTCATTGATGCCCGGTTTGATTAGCAAGCGATCAACCACCGCTTCAATCGTATGATTACGCCGCTTATCGAGCCTGATTTCTTCATCGAGCGACAGTAGCTCGCCGTCTACGCGCGCGCGCAGGAAGCCGTCTTTGGCCAGCTTTTCCAGCTCTTTTTTGAATTCGCCCTTGCGGCCGCGCACAATCGGGGCAAGGATCATTACGCGTTCGCCTTCGGGCAAACCCAACACATTTAAGACAATTTGCTCGACACTTTGACGAGTAATTGCGGCGCCGCAAACGTGACAATGCGGTTGTCCTATAGAAGAGAATAACAGCCGCATGTAATCGTAAATTTCCGTCACCGTTCCCACCGTTGACCGTGGACTACGCGAAACGGTTTTCTGCTCGATTGAAATTGCGGGAGACAGGCCATCGACGGAATCGACGTCCGGTTTCTCGAGCTGATCCAGAAACTGGCGCGCGTATGCTGAAAGAGATTCAACATATCGCCGTTGACCCTCTGCGTAGATCGTGTCAAACGCCAGCGACGATTTTCCTGAACCAGACAGACCGGTGATCACCGTGAAGCGTTCGCGCGGTATTTCTACGTTGATGTTTTTGAGGTTGTGCTGGCGGGCGCCTCGGACAGTGATTAAATCAATTGCCATGGGAACGATGTTAATGAAGCGCTACAGAAGCGAATTTCGTGACGTAGCGAACCAGCAATTTTAGCCGACGAAAAGTGCAACAGCAAGTTGGCAATTCATCCTTCTTGACAGTGTTTTTACGAGACACCTACACTGCAACATCGCCACAAGCTTTCTTGTCACCTTTACTTATCGGTTGTCCGTCCCAAGGTTCTAACTGGTGAATCTACCAAACGCTCTAACGCTGCTGCGCATCTTCATCGTGCCGCTGCTTGTCGTAGTGCTGTTAACACCTTTTTCAGAGAGTTGGTTTGGAGTGCCGCGGCACATCTTTGGCGTGGCCTTGTTTCTGGGAGCAGCGCTTACCGACTATCTTGACGGCCAGTTTGCGCGTCGACGCGGCCAGGTAACACGCCTCGGTCAACTGTTGGATCCCATCGCCGACAAGTTGTTGATTTCCGCCGCACTTATTTCGCTCGTCGAAAATCAGCTCGCGCCCGCTTGGGCAGTAGTCATTATTATTGGCCGCGAGTTTGCCGTAACCGGACTTCGTTCAATTGCGGCGGCCGACGGCTTAGTAATTTCAGCGTCGAAGATGGGAAAGTTTAAGATGCTGGTCCAGGTCCTGACCGTCGCGTTGTTGATTGCATCGAGTGTTGCCGGCAAACCGCCGGTTGCTAATTTTGGCAAGCCGTTTCCAGCAATCAAGTTTTGGTCTGTTCCTGAATTGCAGACCGCTTGGCAACACTTGTTCGGATCCGCAGCGGTGACAGCCAACGATTGGCAAGTGCTACTCTACACTGCCGGTCGCGCAATGCTGTGGTTGGTAGTCATTTCTGCGTGCCTTTCAATGTACGGTTACTTCCGCAATTTCTATCGCGCGGTCACCTCGCGTCAGCAATTGTCTTACGCCACAAAGAACTGAGTTCAGGTATTTAATTTTTGGTGTGTATGCATCGCAAAATTCCGACTGAGTTTCGTGTTTTACCGCTTGTTGGATCCCGCCTTTTCTGTTCATAAGTGTTAGGATATCTGCAATCCTGAGTGCGACTTGCGTTTTCACATGCGGGTTGGTAGTATCCGCATTTTGTCGGAATGCGCTATTTGTACCCTATAGCGAGCCGGCGTAGCTCAGTTGGTAGAGCATCTGATTTGTAATCAGAGGGTCGGGGGTTCGAGTCCCTTCGCCGGCTCCACTAAGCACTTGGCAAATTGCAGGGGTGGTCGAGTGGTTAATGGCACCGGGCTGTAAACCCGGCAGGCTAACGCCTTACGTAGGTTCGAATCCTACCCCCTGCACCAGGAAAGCAGAGGTCGGAAGTCAGAGGTCAGATGTCAGTAAACGGCGCGCGGATTGCGCTGACATCTGACCTCTGACATCTGATTGCGGGCGGGTGTAGCTCAGTTGGTAGAGCATCAGCCTTCCAAGCTGAGGGTCGCGAGTTCGAATCTCGTCGCCCGCTCCAAATGAAGAACAAACTTCAGTTTGTTCAGTGTTGAGATTTGATAAAGCCCGCAAACTGAAGTTTGCGCTACACGCGGCCCGCGTAGCTCAGGGGTAGAGCGCCTCCTTGGTAAGGAGGAGGTCATGAGTTCAAATCTCATCGCGGGCTCCATAAGTAGCACAGACTTCAGTCTGTGAAATGATTTTTGTTAAGCAACACAGGCTAAAGCCTGTGCCACCGAGGAAAAGAGATGTCAAAAGAGAAATTCGACCGCAGCAAGCCACACGTAAACATCGGAACGATCGGGCACGTGGACCATGGCAAGACGACCTTGACGGCAGCAATCACGAAGGTGCTGGGCAAGAACAATCCGAAGGTGCAGTTTGTGGCCTTTGATCAGATTGACAAGGCGCCGGAAGAGAAAGCGCGGGGCATCACGATCGCGACGGCGCACGTGGAGTACGAGACCAAGAACCGGCACTACGCGCACGTGGACTGTCCGGGACACGCCGACTATGTAAAGAACATGATCACAGGGGCGGCGCAGATGGATGGAGCCATTTTGGTGGTGGCGGCCACAGATGGCCCGATGCCGCAGACGCGAGAGCACATTCTGCTGGCGCGTCAGGTAGGAGTGCCGGCCATGGTGGTGTTCATGAACAAGGCGGACGCGGTTGACGATCCCGAACTGCTGGAGCTGGTGGAGCTGGAAGTCAGAGAGCTGTTGAGCGCTTACGAATTTCCGGGCGACGAGATTCCGGTGATTAAAGGATCGGCTTTGAAGGCGTTGGAAGGCGACCCGACGTGGGAGAAGACAGTCGAAGAGTTAATGGATGCGGTAGACAGCTACATTCCGACACCGACGAGAGACATTGAGAAGCCGTTTTTGATGCCGGTGGAAGACATCTTCACGATTCAGGGCCGAGGCACGGTGGCGACGGGCAGAGTGGAGCGCGGCAAGGTGAAGGTGAACGAGAGTGTGGAGATAGTGGGCATCCGGCCAACCAAGACTACGGTGGTGACGGGCGTCGAGATGTTCAAGAAGCTGCTGGACGAAGGTGTGGCGGGCGACAACGTTGGGTTGCTGTTAAGAGGAATTGATCGCAAGGACATTGAGCGGGGGCAGGTAATCTCGAAGCCGGGCTCGATCACGCCGCACACGAAGTTCAAGGCCGAAGCTTATGTGTTGACGAAGGAAGAAGGCGG
>DATENN010000080.1:0-2602 GCA_035275045.1 Pyrinomonadaceae bacterium | reverse complement strand
TCCATGCGGATGCCCTTGCCGAAGCGGCCCGCACGCGGGCGGAAGTGGCGTTGGTGTTTTGCAGAACCTCTGTGATCATTCTTGCTGCATCTTCCGGGTCTTCGGCGTCAACGAACAAGGCACAACTGTTATCGACAATTTCCCGGTGCGCGTGAATATCAGAAACCACGAGCGGAGCACCACAGACCATCGCCTCCATCACCACGTTCGGGCAGCCCTCGAACCTGCTTAGAGAAATCACTGCGTCCGCGCGCTTCATTAAGGCCCAGAGATTGCTGATGTAGCCGGTGAAGATTAAGCGGTCAGCGATTCCCAGTTTTTTCGCAAGCGATTTCAGATGCCGTCGACGCGGACCGTCACCGCAAATGAAGGCAACAAAACTTAACTGATCCGCCAGGCGGGACAACGCAATGATTAGATTGTCTACGTTCTTTCCTTTATCCAGGCGACCGGCATAAACCAACACCTTCGCGTTTGCTTGGGAGATCAAATCAGTCGCAGAGTCACCGGCGACCTCACCGATTTCATCAAGTGGCAACCCATTCCTGATGTTGCCAAGCACCCGCGTGGCGCCAAGCGAATGCCAATAAGTTGAACCGCCGGCTGAATTGCAAACAATTCCGTCAGCCCTCAGACCAAGCAAACTCCGGCATCGGTGTCTGAGGTCAGACCCGTAAAGCAGCGCTGAACTAGACTCTTTTAAGATCCAGGGTGTCCTTATCAATAGCGCGGCCATTCCGGCCATCAGGTCCATCGGAGTGAGAATCGTCTGAACGATGTCAGGCCGCAGTCTTCGTAGCAACGCAACCAGTCTAAAAAAGATCAGCGGATCCCGATTTGATATTCCACCCAAACGATGCCATTCAACTCCATTGGATCTTAAGCGTTGCAAATTCGAACCGCCTCGGGACGATGCAACATGGACATCATGCCCCATGCGGGACAGTTGTGCGCCTAGATAGGACAACTGCCTTTCAGCGCCGCCTTCTCCCAGTGTCGGAATACAAAAAAGAATCTTCATAACGAATAGTGCACGCTTGATATTGAGGCGGTTCAGAATCCAGTCTTTAGACTGCCGATGATCCGCTTAAAAAACCTCAACCTAAAGCTTGAACTGTGAACTGGGGACTTCAAGCTGCGAACCCACAGCTTGGCCCTATTCGACTTCTGCGATCAACTCGATTTCCGGCATCGCCTTCAGCAGCAATGTCATTTTAGAGAACTCCCCAAGTTTAATTCCTTTCAACTCAGCGTAGTGGCCGTCGACGCCCTCGATCCTCACATCCCAGGTCAAAGATTTTTCGTCCGGGTTAAATTGAATATTGGCTGTATCGCCGTCCTGCAGCTCAACCTCGCCGAGTAAATTTTCTTCCCATGTGTCAGAAGCAACCGGCGACAAATAAAGACCGCGCATTGACGTGCCGGTGAAATTGGTCAAGCTAAAGTCTAAATCAACTCGCCGTTCACTCGAGCCGACGACGTTCTTAGAAAGTGCCCGATGTTGCGTCTGGGTGAAAGGCGCACAGCCGTTGGTAATTGCAGCCAATAAACAGGCGCAGATTGTCATTCTTGTTCGGTGCAGGCTGCTCATTATGTTGCTTGCTCATAAGACGAAGGTGCCGGCGCCAGAACTTGCGGCGACGAACGCTTGCGCAGCGCAACTATACTTAGAAGATGGTCAACGAAGACCATAGCGACAACGATCATCAGTATCCAAAATGTGTAACGAAATCTATAAAGGGCGCCGACGTTTGGAATGACGACAGCCAGTGCCGCTACTCCCAGGACTGCAACCACGGCCAGAAACCAAAGCGCCGGTCGCCTCGGGTCACGGGCGATGGCCAGCAGTACAAACAACTGACAAAGGTAAATGACAAACGTTTCCAAGGCTGACAGTAGTCTGCCAGCGTTTCCCACGCGCCTGCCGGCGATGGCCCACTGGTCGGGAAAAGGCGCCCATAAACCGATCGCTACCGCGCGCGGTAAATATTCGAGCAATCTCCTGGCGCTTCGGAATTCCGCGCCAACATCAAGTGTAGAGCCGGCGTCAGGATAAGTGGCGACGAATCTGGATCGCATGCCGCTGATTCGCCGCGCCAACGTGTCAGCCGCCGCTCCGTATCTGCCTACGACCGAGTTGCTGTTCCACTCGATTGCTGGGGAAGCAATCCACGCGATTCGCGCCGGTACTTGAGCCTCCCCTGCGGCAACAATCTTTGGTCGCCCGCCGACAGTAGCAGGAAATCGTTTTTGTATTTGGAGTGTATGACCTGAGTAAGAGGACATGAACAATACCGCAGTCAACAAAGTCACGACAGGTAGCATGTTCCAAATCAGTAGCCGACGCTGAAGGTACTGCCGCGCCACGAGAAGCAGGAGAACTAATAGACCAACCACTGGCATTACGATAACGACATTCCGGCGAACAAGGAAAAGCAGCATCAGCATCAGCAGTGTGACGGCCGCTACCCCGCATGCCAGCCGTGGACCATAGGTCCTTGTCAACAAGGTAGTCAGGCACAGCATGAAGGCGAGTAAACCCGCGATGAAAAGAGGATCTTTGAGTAGTTGCGTGGTATGCAAAAGAAGTGACGGGAAAATC
>DATENN010000079.1:0-7046 GCA_035275045.1 Pyrinomonadaceae bacterium | reverse complement strand
GATTCGTGGCTCCAGCTCGCGTCTGGGCGCGAGCGCAATTCTTCAACTTACGGAAGAACTGGCGTCAGGGCGTGACGTGGTCATCACACCCGACGGTCCACGCGGCCCGGTTTACGAGCTTGGTCCCGGAATCGTTTTTCTCGCGCAGAGATCCGGCGCTTCGGTGTTGCCAATGAATCTGGAGTATTCGCGCTGCTGGCGGCTGGGAAGCTGGGACCGCTTCATCATCCCGCAACCATTTTCCAAAGTCCGCGTGCTGATTAATAAACCGCTTGGTATCAAATCGACCACCACACCCGAGGAATTCGAGGCCGAACGCCGCCGCGTGCAGGACGCGATGATGTCGATGGTTGAAATGCGCTAACTCTTCGTCATCCTGAGCGAAGCGAAGCCGAAGGATCCCGCGGAACTCACGTAAAGTAATGCAACGGGGTTCCTCGACTGCGCTCGGAATGACAAGCATACCTATGGCGAAATTGATCGATGGCCGCGCTGTTGCGGAAAAAGTTTACGCTGACCTTCGCAGCAATATTGCAGAACTTAAGGCAAAGGGCGTAACGCCAGGTCTCGCCGTCGTTCTCGTGGGAGATAATCCAGCTTCGCGCGCGTACGTGCGTTCGAAAGACAAAATGTGTCGTGACCTCGGTTTGCACTCAGTGAAACTGGAGCTGCCCGCTTCAACCACGCAAGGTGAGCTACTTGAGCGGGTGGAAGAATTGAACCGCGATTCGACCATTCATGGCATTCTTGTCCAGTCGCCGCCGCCCGAGCATATCGACGAAGCGGCAATCGTGCGCGCCCTCGATCCGCGCAAGGACGTGGACGGATTTCACCCGGAAAATGTCGCCAAGCTCGTGCTCGAGGACGCCAGCGGTTTTGTGCCGTGCACGCCACTCGGCGTGCAACGTTTGCTCCTGGAAAGCGGCGTCGAGATCAATGGCGCTCATGTCGTAGTCCTCGGCCGCAGTATGATCGTCGGCAAACCTTTGGCGCTTCTGCTCATGCAGAAAAACAAAAACGGCAACGCTACGGTGACCGTCGTGCACTCGCGCAGCCGCAATCTCGCGCAGCTTACGCGATCGGCTGACATTGTTGTTGCGGCGATTGGGCGAGCAGAATTTGTGAAAGCCGAGCACATTCGCGAAGGCGCTGTCGTTGTTGACGTGGGAATTAACCGTGTCGAAGACGCAGCAAGCGAGCGCGGCTACCGGCTCGTGGGCGACGTTGCATTTGACGAAGTCTCGAAAAAGGCGAGGGCGATTACCCCGGTCCCAGGCGGCGTTGGGCCAATGACGATTGCGATGCTGATGGCGAACACAGTGAAAGCCGCGAGACAAACCTCTTTCGGATAACCGCACACACCGCCCTCTGTAGGGGAAGCTGACAGCTTCCCCGCGACGCAGCCACACGGGAAACTGTCAGTTTCCCCTACAGTTTTTCAACGATCTTCGCGGTCAGTAATTTCAATATCGACGGACTGATTCGCGCAGCGTGAATAAAAAACGAGCCGAGTCGCGGCCTCAAGACCGCCGCGCGCGAGAGACGATTAATCCATAAACGTCCTCGGTACATGCCAGAGTATGCGCGACTAAAATTGCGCAACGCTAACTGCCGATTTTCGCCGTGAACAATTTTCGCAATCGCCGTTGCGGCCAACTCGCCCGAGCGGAGGGCGTAATAGATTCCTTCGCCTGTGAACGGCTCGACCACGCGCGCCGCATCCCCGATGAAAAACAGATTTTCATGAGCGGATTGAATTGGCGAACGCGTCAGCGGCGTGATCGTGCGCCAGGGTTGATTCGCAGGCAGATCAAATTGGCGCTCTGCCCATTTTCGTAGCGTAGAAATTGTCGGGGGGGTGCCGACGAGACAGAGGTTTAACTGACTGTCATTTACCGGAGCCTGCCCCGAATAACCTTCGCGCAGAAATTGTAGAACGATGCGGCTTCCAAAGTCTCGCGGCAGCGGGATATGCGCCTGTAACGCCACACGTTCGCGCGCAGGACGCGGCAACAAATTGCACAAATGCGCCACCGTAGAGTTGCGTCCATCCGCACCGACCAACATTCGCGCGTGAAACGTTTGGCCTGAAGCCGTTTCAATCTTCCAATCGCCGTTTCTGCTTAAGCCGGTCACAGTCGTTTGCTCGTGAACGTCCGCTCCGAGCTCTCGAGCCCGCTCTAAAAGCAGGTCGTCAAAGACGCTGCGTTTCACCGAAATCTCGCAATCAGCGCCCGATGGAAGATCGACGATTACTTTGCGCCCATCGATCGCGATGAATTCGACCGAGCCTAATTTCGAATGCGGCAAATCCTGTACGCGCTGAGCAAGCTTGAGCCGCTCCAAGACGGGCCAGCACGACGGATTCAAACAGTCGCCGCACACTTTCTCGCGCGGAAACTTTTCCCGGTCGAGTACGAGCGTTTGCAAGCCGCTTATCGCGCAAAACGCGGCGCAGCTCGAGCCGGCCGGGCCGCCGCCAACGATTGCAACGTCAAAAAGCTGCATGGCGTCAATTGAACTGCAAAACAGCGCTGGCGCGCGATTTAATCAGAGAGGAAGCTAATTTGCATGGGCTGGTCGATTCCAATCCTTCGTGTTGCCGGGATCCAATTGCGGATTCACATCACGTTTCTGCTGCTAATCGCGTGGATCGCGTTCGCCTATTATTCGCAGGGCGGCTCATCCGCAGCCGTTGGCGGCGTCTTGTTGATACTGTTGTTGTTCGCATGCGTGGTGTTGCACGAGTTCGGCCACGCTTTGGCTGGGAAAGCTTTCGGGATCAATACGCCTGACATCACGTTGTTGCCGATCGGCGGCGTGGCACGATTGGAACGCATCCCGGACGAACCGGTGCAGGAACTCGTCATTGCAGCTGCAGGTCCAGCTGTGACCGCGCTGATCGCGCTCGGTGCGTTCATCGGCGGTGGTTCATGGGATTATCCGCCAACCACCAGGACCAGCATTCCCGATCTGCTTTTCACGATGAACGTCGTCTTGCTGCTGTTTAATCTGCTACCGGCATTTCCGATGGACGGCGGCCGTGTGCTGCGCGCATTGCTTGCCACGCGAATGAGTTATGCCCGCGCCACGCAGGTCGCCGCCACGGTTGGGCAGGGATTTGCCTTCGTGTTCGGGTTTTGGGGTTTGCTTTTTAATCCGTTCCTAATTTTCATCGCGCTGTTTGTCTACATCGGCGCCTCGCAAGAGGCAGCGCTCGCGCAAATGAAAGATGTCTCGCGCCGATTTCCAGTTTCCAGCGCAATGGTGCGCGATTTCCGCACGCTGACAGCAGATGCCACGCTCGAGGAGGCGGTGGACGCATTGCTTGCAACTTCGCAGCACGATTTTCCGGTCATAGACGAAACCGGTAACGTCGCCGGTTTATTAACCCGTCACGATCTCATCGCGGCATTGCGCAAGAACGATCCCACAATTCGCGTCGGCGAAGTGATGCGGCGCGACATTCCAACGGTCACAACCGGAACACGATTCGAAGATGCCTTTCGCATCATGCAGGAGTCCGATTGCCCGGCCGTGCCCGTGCTGGATCGCATGAAACGGCTGGTCGGCTTGCTCACGCCTGAGAACGTTACCGAACTAATGATGGTGCAATCGGCGATGCCGCAGCGGCGAGTTTTGTGAACAAATGCCCTGTAGCGTCCGCTGTCCGCAGCGGAGAAATGCTTGCCGCGCCTTGCTCAGGAGATGCGCTGAGGACAGCGCACACTACAGCTTGACGGACTGATAGCTCGCTTCAGGAGCTGATGCGCATCGGCATGATCACGTAGAGGAATGGCGTTTGAATTTTCAAAACGCCAGGACTCATCTCGTCAATTAGATCGAGAAACACTTCGTCCTCCGTGAGCGCGCGCAGCGGAGCCATGAGAAACTCCGGATTAAACGCGATGGAAAACTCACGCCCCTTATAAGGCACGGCCAGCGACTCCTTCGCTTCACCGACCTCCGGCGTGTTCGCGGTTATATCGAGATTGTTCTTGCTGAAATTCAGTTTCACCGAGTGCGACTTGTCGCTGGCCAGAAGCGAGACGCGTCGAAGTGAATTCAAAAACATTTCGCGCTCGAGTTTTACCCGCTCTTTCGCCTCGCCCGGGATGACCTGCTTGTAGTTCGGATAATTCCCTTCGATCAATTTGGAGACGAGCAGTGTCTTGTTGAGATCGAACGCGATCTGGCCATTGCTCATGCTCACCTTCACGTCGCCATCATCGGTAAGCAGCCGCTGCAATTCCGTGACCGCTTTGGTCGGAATAATCAGGTCCGACTCGTGGCTTCGCGGGAATTCAAGTTCAATCTCTGCCATGGCGAGGCGCCGCCCATCGGTCGCCACCAGCGTAAGCTTGTTGTCCTTAAAACTGAAAAGGACGCCGTTGAGCACGTAACGCGTTTCATCGGTAGAAATCGCGTAGGAAGTTTTGCGCAACCCGTCGCGCAAATCTTTCTGTCGCATCGTCACGACTTTCGCGCCTTCGAATTTAGGAAGCGGCGGAAATTCATCCTCTGGCAGACCGAGAATCTTAAAGAAACTTTGGCCGCTGCGGATGGACGCGGCATTTTTTCCATCGACATCGATCTGAATCTCACTGGAGGGCAGTTCGCGGATGATGTTGAAAACACGCCGCGCGGGTAGCGTCGTCGCTCCTGCTTTGTCCACGTGCGCTTCGCAAGTGCCGCGCACGCCAACGTCAAGATCCGTGGTTGTGAGATACAATTCAGTCTCGTTAGCCTGTAGCAAAACGTTGGAAAGAATCGGCAGCGTGGTGCGCGTACTCACTACGTTTTGCACCTGTTGCAGGGCTTCGAGCAGTTTTTCTTTGGTAACGCTAAATTTCATGGTGACCAGCAAGCAGCCTAAGATGTAAAGCCTTCGATTTTATTCGGCAACCGCAATCTCTCATCTCTGCCCTGTAGGCTTGCACGCGCTGCGGCCCTACCGCTGGAGGGAGCTGTCGATGTACGAGATCGTCTGGCGAATGTTGTCTTGCTCGGCGATTCGTTTCTTCACCAGCTTGCAGGCGTGCAGCACAGTGCCATGGTCGCGCCCGCCAAACGCATCGCCGATTTCATTCAAGGATGCCTTCGTAAGTTCGCGCGCCAGATACATGGCCACCTGCCGCGGAAAAGCGATGCTGGCCGGGCGCCGCTTGCTCGTCATATCGGCGAGACGCACGTCAAAGTGCTCGGCTACGCGCCGCTGAATTTGTTCGATGGTGATCGATTGCCGGCCTTCTTCCTGAAGAATGTCCTTTAGCAAATGCTCCACCGTTTCGTTGGTCAGTTCCCTGCCGCTGAGTGACGCAAAAGAAGCGACACGCATGAGCGCGCCCTCCAGACGGCGCACGTTTGTCCGGATACGGGTGGCGAGGAATTGAAAAACGTCTTCATGCAATTTGATCTGCATGCTGTCCGCTTTTTTTCGGAGAATGGCGAGGCGCGTTTCGATATCGGGCGGCTGAAGCTCGGCGGTTAGCCCCCATTCAAACCGCGATACGAGGCGGTGCTCCAGATTCGAGATTTCTGAAGCGGGCCGGTCGCTGGAGAGCACAATCTGTTTATGCCCATCAAAGAGCGTGTTGAATGTGTGGAAAAACTCCTCCTGCGACCGTTCCTTGCCACCGAGAAACTGAATGTCGTCAATCAGAAGAAGGTCGGCTTGCCGATATCGCTTGCGGAATTTGACCAGATTGCTGTGCTGAATCGCGTCGATGAACTCGTTAATGAACAGCTCACTCGAAAGGTAGATCACCTTCATGTTTTTCCTTTTCGCCCAGACGAACTGGCCGATGGCTTGCATGAGATGGGTCTTGCCCAGACCGACGCCGCCATAGACGAAGAGCGGATTATACGTACGCGCCGGCGCTTGCGCGACAGCGAGACTGGCTGCATGCGCGATTTCGTTATTCGGGCCGACGACGAAAGATTCGAAGGTGTTTCGCGGATTAAGTCCCGGAACAGTTGCGCCTGGGCGCGCGTCCGCTTGAGGCGTGGGCAACGCTTCTTTAACCGTGGCCGAATCTTCCGGAGATGGTTGCGTTCCGGGCGCCGACGGGGCGCAAAACTTCACCGAACGCGGACCGCCAAACGTGACGATAATCGCATTCTGCAATGCCGGCATGTAATTACTCTCGATCCAGAGCTGGTAAATGTTGTTCGGAACAGTAAGCGTGATCGATTTCTCCTTTGCCTCCACTAACTCGACGGTAGAAAACCAGCGTTTAAAACTGTCCGCGCTAATCTGTGGCTTGAGAGCAGCCGACAATCGCTGCCAAAGCTGCGCGCATTTCTTGTCCATACGAAAGTTGTTAACAGTGTTACAGAAACGCCACATGCGCCTGTGCCGCGCAAAATCGCCCATAGCAGCGGGGCAATAATCGAGCTGCTCCCCGGAGGGGTTCAATGGTTAGCAGTTCAAAAAAAGTGCCAAAAAGGCGTAAATACGAGGGAAAATCTCCCGAGGCGTCGTGCAGCGCAGGTTTACCACCAAGCTCGAGCGCAGCAGCAATCAATCGTTCTGTTGGGGAGTTTTCGCTGTTGTTCATTCTTGGTGTGGGAAATTTCTCAAACATGTTCACAACTTATTCACACACGCATTGTGGTCTTTCTCGCCAGCGGGCTTGAGACTAGAAATCAGTTGCGAAAGCGACAAGAAAAAAATGAATTTAATTTTTGATTACGATAAAAAAATTTTCTTGACGGAGAAACTGATGCAGCGTGTCGCCGCGAAAACAAGAAACAGGGTATTGAAAAAATTTCGGGGAGTCAGCCGCTACAGATTCGGGCTCGCCGCAACGAACAGATATCGCTACTAATTGGATGGCTATCCGGATTTGACCGAATTCGTCTGTGCGGGCAATTTCTTGCTTCTGCGAGCGGAGCGTAAACGCTTAGCAAGTTGTAGATGCAGGCAACCGACACCCAAACCACCGGGCGTGTTTCGATGTGCGTAACCCATTCGAAGCAGCCGATAATTCGCCAAATCTTTTTGATTGGGCTGATCGCGGTTTTTGTTTTTTTCGCGCGACACG
>DATENN010000078.1:0-6731 GCA_035275045.1 Pyrinomonadaceae bacterium | reverse complement strand
TCTTTGATACGACGCCGCGCGACCGGCTCCCCATCCTTGAAAGTGTACATTTCTCCCAACACCGCACCGTATGAAATGATGCAATCGCGATTCTTCGTCAGTGTCTTCTTGATTGCATCCGGCGGCGGTTTTTCCATCAGGATGAAGCGCAAGTAATCGCAGTCATCGGCTAGCGGCGTCACTAGCTGTTTCGTAACGCCGAATGCAGCCGTAAACATTACTGAGCCAACCGCGTTCGTAACGCGTTTGCCATACCACTTCAACAAGTCAGATTTTGGACGAGGCGAAAACACTCGCGCGATGCCCTTGGCAGGAATTAGCGCGGGCGGGTCGGGCGTCATCTTCATTGTCTGGGCGCGTGCATCTTCAAGTTCCGGATCCTTAATCAACACTTTCCAGTACTTCAGATATTGTTTGGCCGTCTCTTCGTCGCCGATCAAGTGGCCAACATTTGTCTGGCCGAGAAATCCCGATGGCGTGAAATTTGTCGAGCCGGTCCAAACGATGGTGGGCTTTGTACCGCCCTCAAGCCGCACGATGAACTTGTTATGAGGGATTTTGGTCTTAGTTCGCGGGTAAAGGACTTGTCTATTGCCCTTTTTTTTAGGCAATCCGGCGGCGGCGATAGCAGCTTCATTTGCGCCTTTCTCCTCACCGGTCGCCTTGCTGGTGTCGTGGTAGAGAATGCGAACATCGACGCCACGATCCAATGCATTCTTGAGCGCGTCCAGCACTGGTTTATAAGTGAACTCGTAGGCAGCGACACGTAACGCATCAGTCTTCGGCGTCTCGTTAATGAATTGCAAACATGCATCCAGCAGACCGCGCGACAACCATTGCGTCTCTTCGTCTTTGGGGTTGTCGGGATTTTCGGGAGGTTTGTTTTCAAAGCGATCCGCAAAGGCCTGGCTGGCGATCGCGCCGCGGTTGAACCAAATTCCGTGGTTCTTATCAAACTCCTTTTCTGTTTTGATCTCAAAAGAGAGACCCTGGCGCGGCTGTAACGCACCCGGCGCTCCGTACATCGGCACAATCGTAAATTTGTAACGCGTGTTGGGTTTTGCCGAATAGTCGCCCCACAGAAAACTCTGGATCGGATGTTCCCAGGTACTGAACTGTAAGCGTTTTCCAGTCACTGGATCGACGGCCTTTGACGGGTCCGGCACGATTGAGGGGAATACTTTAAGCGAGCGTAGCCACTTTGGGCCGGTGTTGGGACCGTTAACAACTTCGCGCTTAAAGGCAAAGCCCAGCAGTCCATCGCGTCGCGATTCCTCGCATGTTAGCGCAATCAACACCGTATGAGTTCCGGCAATAACACGGGCGCGAAAGGTTCCGGGAGGGGTGATTAATCGCATGTGGCATCTCCTTTTGGTGAAGTAAAAGACGCAGCGCGTGACTCAGCCGGTAGTTGGAAAAAGTTTAGTTTCGGGAACCAAATGAGTCGCGAACCAATGAGAATTCGTTTGCCCTTAGGAAGTTGGTGCCGGAGGTCGGACTCGAACCGACATGAGTGTGACCTCGCCAGATTTTGAGTCTGGTGCGTATACCAATTTCGCCACTCCGGCTTTGCGAGGAATTAGGATGATAACTGAACAGCTCGGTGCGGGGCAATGAGTGCTGAGTGCTGAGTGCTGAGTACTGAGTACTGAGTACTGAGTACTGAGTGCTGAGTACTGAGTGCTGAGTACTGACTGCTGAGTACTGACTGCTGAGTACTGACTGCTGAGTGCTGAGCGGTGAGCGATTACAACGTGACGTGCACCACTCATTGCTCAGCACTCAGCACTCAGCGCTTATTTCGGTACCACGGACACCGCGCCGCTCTCCGCCTTCTCGGCACCGTTCTCATGCTGTGCATAGTAGCCCTTGTAGCCGTAGTGATAATAGTAGTAGTCGTTCGACCTGATGTCGGCTTTGTTCAGCACCACGCCAATTATCTTGGCGCCAATCTCCATCAGCATCTGACGTGTGCGCTTCACCACTTGCCGCGATGTTTTGCCTCCATGGACCACCAGCAGCACCCCGTCCACCAGTGAAGAAATCAGCACGCCGTCTGTGAACGAAGCAATGGGAGGTGAATCGATGACGACGTACGTGAATTTATTGCTGACAATGTCCAGCAGCCGCCTCATCTGCTCTGAACCAAGCAACTCCGCAGGATTCGGCGGAATCGCTCCCGAACTCAGCAGAAATACACCACTGTCCCGATACTGAGTAACCTTTGACAAAACCTCACCCTCGTTCATATCGCTTGAAAGTAAGGCACTAAGGCCGGCGGCGTTGTTCATGCCGAACACGGAATGCAACCGTGGCCGCCGCATGTCCGCATCGATCACCAGCACGGTGGCTCCGGTTTGCGCCAGGACCGTCGCAGTATTGACCACAGTCGTAGTCTTCCCTTCACCTGGCACGCTCGACGTTACGAGCAGAGTCCTTGGGGGCCGGCCCGCCGTTGACAGCAAGATGGAAGTGCGCAGGTGTTTATAAGCTTCAGCCTGCAGGGACGGACCGTTCGCATTAATCAGCAACTCCGGACCGCTGCCATTTCCGTTTCCATTTGTTCGCACGAGTGCCTGCGAGATTGGCAGAAATCTTTGTGTAGTCCGTCCGGCGAGCGGAATGATCGCAAGCGAAGGCAGCCGCAAACCGCTTTCAATATCGCTCGTATTTTTGATCGTGTCGTCGAGGTATTCGAGGAACAGCGAGAGCGCCACCCCAAATGCAAGAGCGAGCATTAGCGCCAGCATCACCGCCTGCATTCGTCTTGGACCAACCGGTCCTTTTGGCACCATCGCATAGTCGACAACGTGGATATTGTTTGGCGTGCCGGCCATGGTCACGTCGTTCTCTTTCGAGCGCTGCATCAGGCCGTCGAGCAGTCCTTTATTCGTTTCAATTTCCTGCTTCAGAATATTGTAATTAATAGCCGCCTGATTTTGCGCGACTGTTTCCGCCCGTTGCTTGTTGAACGAATCGCGCAGCGCGTTTTCCCGCTCAAGTGCCTTGCGATAATTCGTCTCGAGATTCGTCGTCAGTACTTTTTTGGCGCTGCCACGCGTATCTTCCAACTGCTTCTCGAGCGTCGCAATTTGCTGCGTGACGTCTTTCAGCTCCGGCGATTCTTCGGTATCCGTCAACAACAATTGCGAGCGCTTTTGCCGCAACTCTGCAAGATGACTCTTGAGGTCGCCAATTTGTTTGTCGCTAACCTCGGCGTTCGCTTCCGCCGAGCCCGGCAACTGGCTGGTGCGAAAAGCTGCTTCCGCGAGGTTGCGATCGTTCTCGGCCTCAAGCAGTTCTTTGTTCAAGCCGGCAAGGCGCTCAACCACCGTATTCTGACTGGCGTCGAGCGAGAGAATTTCATGGCTCTGGGCATAGTTAACCAACTGCTCTTCCCCATTGCGAATTTGCGATTGCAATTCAGCAATGCGCTTTTGCAAATAGGTGCCGGCGAGACTGTTTGTCTTGGTCTTCGTCTCAAGGTTCCACAGGGCAAACGCATCGGCTGTAGCGTTCACAACTTTTGTGGCCACGGCGGGATCGGTATGCGTCGCTTTGAGATTGATCAGCCGCGTCTTTTTTACTTGTTCGACTTCGAGCATGCCCTGAAGCGAGTCGACATAAGGCGCCAGTCGTTCGATCTCGGCCGGGTCATCAAGCGAGGATGACAAACCCGCGAGCACTGTCGTCCCGGTTGTCGGCAATACCACCGCTGGAGTCCTGGCCGGTTCGGGTTTTCGCAAACCGAGCATCACCAGCACGCTTTGTAAAGTGGAACGATTCGTTGCGGGGCCATCGAGGAAGGTGCGGTTATGTTCCAGGTCGAGATTTTTCGCGACCCGCCGCAGCAATGTAGGACTGGTAAGGATCTGTACCTGGGTATTGAAGTACTCAGGATCCATGTAGGAGTTGTCGACGTAGTAGGAACCGCCTTTTGATGCGCCCAGTGCGGGGCTATAACTTTCGGTATCGACCTGCACGCGCGCGCGCGCCTGGTAAACATCTGGCTGTTTCGCTTGCCTTAGGGCGGCGATAGTAGAAACGATTAAGGCGAGACCAACGATGAGCCACAGTCGTTTGCGAATGGTGCGCCAGTAGTCGCGCAGGTGCATTTCACCTTCGGCGGTTGCTTCTTCGCCATAGGCGACGATAGGCGGCGTTGCATAACCATTGCGGGCGCCATTGGTATTCTCCGGCGTCGAACTTTTGAGGATTACTTCGAGCGCCTTTACTAAATCAGACGGTTCTTTCATGGGACGATCTCAAAACTAAATTGATTTGATTTCCGGGCCTTTGAAAATGGGGTTCTGGGACCCTGATATGTGAGCAGGTGGGGGTTTTCCGCGGCGACTAATGAACCCCAGGCTGCGTTTTAGTTGGCTCGGGCAGTTTACATGCTGGTCTGATTTGCGCCAAGCGGTAAAGGCCGTCTATTGGCAGTTTTTTCGCGTTTGTATTCAGAACCCGGCTCCGAAAAAGCAGCAGCAAGAATGCCAAAAGGTAAAAAAAACGTGCCATAGGACAAATACAATAGTCCCCCACCCAGGATAGCGCCCACAATAACCGGAAAAGCTTGCACTAATGCGCAACGTGACCACATCGAGGCGGCGGATCTCAAACGCGCAAAGCCCAACGCGGCGGAAAGCATAGCCATTCCGCACATTACGATCAGCGCCGCATGTGGCAAAAGATGATCAAAGCGTGTGAGCCGGTTCGCGGCATGTAATGGACTGAAGCCTTCCGGATCGTAAAAATAAAAAGGCAGGGTGATCAATGCGAAGGTCATAATGGTTATAAAAATCCACCGCAGCGATGTGCGCCAGCCTTCGCGTTGTTGCGAGCAACCAAACGCAAGCGGCAACAAGAATAGAAAGTTTGCTCGCGATGACAGCACCAATCCGAAAGCGATGGCGGGCACCATCTTACGGCGTGCGCGGAAAAGCCACCACAACGCTATCAACACATACAGTGCATTTCCGAAATGCTCAGTTCCGGTAACCAATTGATGCAAAACAATCGGCGACAGCGTCAACAGGATTAGCAACCAACGCCAGGCTCGGAAGGTTGTGTGCAGCTCTTTGCGCAACACGACAAAGAATAACGCCAGCCACAAAAGATTTTGCAGTGCGCTGGATCCTAAAAATACAAAAGGAGCGTTGATCAAAAATGCCCCGGGTAAATGATGGATTACATTCCCAAGATAGGTTCGCGCGTAATAAGGGTAATGAGCGTGCCACAACTCTGAAACCGCGATATTCAATGCGTCGTCATCGTCACTTCCCATGTTGCCCGACTGAACGTTCGCACGCGGATAAAGGTAAGCAAACGTTAGGATCAAAATGGCAAGGGTAATGACCACTAATAAGCGCGATGTGCCTTCAGACAGCTCAAAGCGGATGTACGGCAAAACAGCACTTAGAATTGCAGCCATCAAGAAGTACACGACCAGGAAAGGAGTGCCGAGAAATTTCTGCACCACGTACGCTGATGGCAGAGTCAGACAAAGCCACAGCCCCGCAGACCAAATAAATCGTTTTAGTAGTGGCGTTCGTCCGGTCCTGTCGGTAGTGGTTAAGGTCTGCACGAGAAGACAAGTGGATTACGGCGATGAAACTTGCCAGATGCCGCCAATTGCAGCTCCGGAAGCTATTACTGCCCAAGGTGAAGCCCGCGTTAGGTACGAAGATCGGATATTGCACTTCAGATTGAATTCTCGAAAATTAAACAATGAATGAAATCGGTTGTCCACCCGCGTGCGCACACACGCAACGTAATTACCGGACTCGCATCGTTGGATCTCCGAAAAGCACCCACGTCCGGCGCACGTCCAGATCTTTTGTAGCCAGCTTCGCTTCGCGCGCGGCCTGTCCCAAACGCATTGGCTGCGCACCGAATAGCAACCGATAAAACTGTGAGTTCATCGCGAACTGCGGCTCGGGCGTTGTATAACCACTTGAGGCCCACACTGCGACTGCGCCACCGTTCGGCGATTTCAAAACCGCTTCGCTGAGACTGTCGACGTACGCGTCGTGTGCGTAACCGTTCAGGCAAGTCATCATCAGATAAATCGAGGAACGATTTGAATTCGTCAACGTCTCGGCCAACTCCGAATCAAGCACGCCGGCGCCGGTCCACACGCGCACCGATCCATGACCATAGAAGTTAACAATCATTGGACCAGCATTTAGTGCGTCGAGCACCTGACCGCGCATCAAGTCGTCGTTGCCGAGTTGCGACCGATCGATCGATTGCGTGGCGACGTTATCCGGCAACAGCACCCGAGTCTGGGCATTTTGCGATTCGAAACCAGTGTCGGCAACCAATACCGCTCCGCGCAATGGGGCGTTCAATTCTCGCTCCTGCTCGTAAGTCAGGATCTTGGAAACCATCAAAGTGATTTCAGCCGCAGTGCGTCCGGGCAGGCGGCCGATTGCCATATCGGCGCGACTTTGACCGCTGAAGTCGACCAGCCAATCGTCGGACGCCGTTTCCATAAAACCGGTGTCGATCAGCTTAGTCGGTACGAAATCATTTGCGCCTTGGTCCATAAAGTTGCGCGGGTCCCAACTGCTGTCGCCCACTAGCAACGCAAAAGCCGGCCTACGGCTCCAGCTTGATGTTGCGGTGGCTAGAAATGCTTTCACGGCCTCAGGCGTATGCGCGCCGTAACTGAATTCATCATAGACATCTTCAATCTCAGCGACGGCCACAGTCATTCCCTGATCTCG
>DATENN010000077.1:0-7630 GCA_035275045.1 Pyrinomonadaceae bacterium | reverse complement strand
TTATCAGACAATTCTTCCAACTTGCTTTCCAGCTCTCTCAACCGACTCGCCATCTCTCCCAACCGTCTAAACGCAGCCGTCGAGCGGAGCCAATCTTTATTATCGAAAGCCGGAATTCCCGAAATGACTTTTCCGGGCGGTATGTCGTGGCTGGTCGCACTTTTTGCGGTGAGCACTACGTCATCGCCTATCGTGAGGTGGCCCGCAACACCTGCCTGTCCTGCCAAAATAACGCGATTGCCGATGTGAGAACTCCCCGCCAGCCCGACCTGTGCGCACAACAGCGTGTCTTCACCGACCGAACATGAATGACCAATTTGCACCAGGTTGTCGACCTTGGTACCGCGGCCAATGCGTGATTCGCCCACTGATGCGCGATCGATCGTCGTGGCGGCGCCGATTTCAACATCGTCTTCGATAACTACGCGGCCAGTCTGCGGAATTTTCAGCCAACGACGCTCCTCGTCTTTGGCGTAACCAAAGCCGTCACAGCCCACCACGACGTTGTTATGAATGACAACTCGCTCGCCAATTTGCGAACGTTCGCGGATTACTGCACCCGAGTGAATGATCGAATCTTTGCCTATCGTAACGTTTTCATAAATCGTAACGTTCGGATAGATGTGAACTCCGTCTGCGATTGTGCATGATGCGGCGATTACCACGCCGGCCGATACGCGTGCCGTGCTGGCCACCGTGCTCGAAGAATCAATTACTGCAGAGTCGTGGACAAATGCAACAAACGTCGGCTCGGGATTAAATAAGCGAAGGGCGCGCGTGTAAGCAAGGTAAGGATCCCGCGCGCGCAAAACCGCAATTTCACGATTCACTGGCACGTCGTCGCCGAGATAAACGGCCGCGGCGCCGGTCGAATTCACCTTTGGTGTATAGCGAGGATTAGCAAGAAAACTAATATCGTTTGGCCCAGCATCGTCGAGCCCGGCCGCGCCCGTTATCTCCAAATCGCTCGCGCCATTTTCAATTTTGGCGCCAGTTAGCTTTGCAAGTTCGGAAAGTTTCATGAGCGGAAAGTCTATCGCAGATGTGCGAACAGCGCTCGCTCAGCGGAGCTAAGGCATTTCACGCGACTACATCACCGATATCGGATCGATCTCAACATTGATGGTGCGGAGGTTAATCCCTATGCCGGCTGCCGATCTAAGTCCCGCCGAAATCACGTCTCGCAGGTGCTGGCGTTTGCGGCCTTTTATTAACAGTTGCATGCGAAATTCCTTTTTCAACCTTGCCAGCGGCGCGGGGGCCGGCCCCAGGACGCGGACCAGACGTTCGGTATTAACTTCAACAAGTTGCTTGCGCAACTGCAATGCATCGCTGCGAACCTGGTCCAACTTCGTCCCATGGACCAGCAGTGACGCAAGTGCAACGAACGGCGGATAATTGTGGTTCTGTCGATGCCGCATTTCTTCTTCGTAAAACGCCGCGTAGTTCTGAAGACTTGCGTGCCTCAGCGCGTAGTGCTGCGGATGATAAGTCTGAATCAACACTTTGCCGGCACGTTCCCCGCGGCCCGCGCGGCCTGCTACCTGGGTTAGTAATTGGAACGCACGCTCTGCCGAACGAAAGTCCGGCAATGCCAAACCGGCGTCGACTGACACCACGCCGACCAGCGTCACATTCGGAAAATCATGGCCCTTGGCGAGTATTTGCGTGCCGACCAGCATGTCGATTTTTCCGTCGCTAAAATCCTGAAGCGACTTCTCAAACGCATGACGTCGGGCCGTCGTGTCGCGATCGATGCGCGCGATGCGCAAGTCGGGAAATAACTTGCGCAGTTTCTCTTCGATTTGTTGCGTACCTTCACCGACGTAGTAAATGTACTTTCCATCGCAATTGGGGCACTTTGCCGGCGCGCGTTCCCGATGATTACAGTAATGACAAACAATGACTTGCTCGCTGCGATGATAAGTCAGCGTCACATCGCAATTCGGGCACTGAATACTCTCTCCACAGGATCGGCAAAGGACAAAACTGGAGTAACCACGACGGTTGAGCAGCACAATGGATTGCTCGTGCTTTTCGTGTGTTTCTTGAATGGCCTGCAATAGTTGATCGGAAAAAATGACGGGCCGTCGATGGCGTTCGAACACGGCACGCATATCTATTACTTCAGCAACTGCGAGCGGCCGGTTGCCAATTCTTTTTGGCAATTGCAGGTATTCATATTTACCGGTGGTCGCGTTATTGAACGACTCCAGCGAGGGAGTGGCCGAACCAAGCACGACAACAGCCGACTGTTTTTGCGCGCGGACAATCGCAGTGTCGCGCGCGTTGTAGTGTGGCGAATCCTGCTGGCGATAACTTGATTCGTGCTCCTCGTCGACAATCACCAGCCCAAGGTTCTGCATCGGTGTAAAAACCGCCGAACGCGTTCCGATGACTACGCGGGCCTCGCCATTGCGCACTCGCGTCCACTCGTCAAAGCGTTCGCCTTTTGATAATGACGAGTGAAAAATTGCCACCTGATCGCCAAAATGGAGGCGCAGCCGTCGCGAAAAAACTGGAGTTAAGGCAATCTCAGGGACTAGCATCAGCGCGGAACGGCCGAGCTTGAGTGCGAGGCGCATCGCGCGAATGTACACCTCAGTTTTGCCGCTGCCGGTAACCCCGTGCAACAGGAAAGCCGAATAATCTTCTGACCGAAGCGCGCGCTCAATCTCGCCGATCGCCGCTTGCTGTTCGTCGGTGAGAACGTAATCAGTAACTTCGGAAGGCGCTGTCTGGCCCAGTGGATCGCGGCGCCATCGCTGTTCAAAAATCTCAATCAGATTGCGCCGAGCGAGGGTCTTGACAGGTGACGAGCCCACCTGCGCTCGCGCCAGTAACTCTGCAAACGCGCACGATTTGTTTGCCAGCAGCAACTCGACTACTTTTGTTTGTGCGGCGTTGAGTTTTTCGTTGGCAATAGTTTGGGCATCAGCCAACAGACGAACTCGGCGTTCATAACGAGGCCGAACCGCGTCGCTGCCGGCGTGCTGAGTAACGGAAACCAAGCCTTCGCGCGCTAACGTCCGGACAATGTTTGCAACGTCGGCGTTATTAAGCCGCGCTCGCAACGAAGAGAGTTCAATCTGATCTTCCGCAGCCAGTATGGCCAGCACCTGTACACGCAGGTTGTGCCCATCGTCATCCTTGGCGTTGCTGAGTTCATGACGACCATTGTCGGTGACGCTTAGAGTCTGCGTGACCCGGGGCGTTACGCCTGGGGGCAGCGCGGCTTTTAGAACCTCGCCCCAGGGTGACAGGTAATACTCCGCAACCCACTGCGTTAGTGCCAGAATTTCGGGCGTCAGCAGAGGAGCATCATCAAGAATTTCACGTGCGTCCTTGACTGCTTCGTCCTTCAGACTGCTCTCCGGCCGAAGTTCGGAATGGAGTGCGACGATGTAGCCGGTGGTGAGTTTGTTTCCGAGTGGAACAACGATGCGGGCGCCCGTTTGGGCCGCTGATTGAAGTTCGGCGGGCAATCGATAAATGAAAGTTGTGGCGACGTGCACTGGCACCGCGACTTCCGCATATTTAGGCGGGCGCTGTTCTTTCAGCTCAGGCAAGTAATCCTTTGCAGCTTGCGTGGCAATCGCGGCTGATTGTTCCTGCACGCGTCAGAAGGTAACGCTAAATTTTGAATTGCCAAAGCGCGGCAATGTCATTTCAGCGTGACTGCTTGGCCGTGCTTTCCAGATAATCGCGGACCTTCTTCAAATCTTCCCAGGTTTCTTTTTTCTTCGAAGGATCGCGAAGCAGATAGGCAGGGTGAAAAGTCGGCATCACTTTGACGCCGTGATAATCCTGAAATTGACCGCGCAGTTTTGTTATGCCCAATTTCGAATTCAGTAAGTTGCGCATCGCAGTGTTTCCCAGGACCACGATCGCATCCGGTTGAACTGCCGCAATCTCGCGCAACAAAAAAGGTTTGCAGGTTGTCGCTTCTTCTTCGGTCGGCGGGCGATTTCCCGGTGGCCGGCAACGATTGACGTTCCCGATCAGCACTTCTTCGCGTTTCAAACCAATCGCTTCAATGATTTTTGTTAGCAGTTGACCGGCGCGGCCGACGAATGGACGGGATTGCATGTCTTCGTCCGCGCCCGGAGCTTCGCCAATGAACATTAAACGCGCGCGTTGGTTGCCTTCCGTGTGAACGATGTTGGTGCGCCCAAGGTGCAGGGGGCATCGAGTGCAGTCGCCGACGTCAGCGCGAATGTCTGCGAAAGTTTCATTTGATTTTTCCAGCCGTCGCGAGGGTTGAACCAGGTTCCCGAACAGGCTTGACGGGGATGTCTGCGGCAGCGAAGCGGACGGCAGGGTAGCGTCGAGTTTGGGTACTGCGCTTACTTTGGCTGTGGTTTGGGCGACAGGCGGCCCGTAATGAGATTCCGAGGGTTGTGCGCTGTCTACGCCAAGTTCGTGGAGATAAACGATCTGCTCGCGGATGGCGCGGGTGAGGTCGTTCAGTTCAGAAGCGGCGTCAACACCGGACATTTTATCAGTTCTACCTCTTTCGCTGATTCACAAGCTGGGTGGAACGACTAGGTTTAACGCGAGCGCGCAACCGCACTACTTCGTCAAGAATGATCGAAGCAACATTTGTTTTCGCCATCAGCGGTACGTGGATTGGCGCCTTACGGTCACGGCTGATGATCGTTACTTCATTGTTTTCCGCTTCAAATCCGGTGCCTGGCCGCGAAACATCGTTTGCGACAATGGCGTCGAGGTTTTTGCTCCTCAGCTTTTGCCGCGCATTCGCCAGGGTGTTTTCGGTTTCTGCCGCAAAACCGATCACCAGCAGATCATCGCGCTTCATCGATGCGACGTCGCTGAGGATGTCTTCTGTTTTCTCGAGACTAAGTGAAATCTTGCGGTCCGTCTTCTTAATCTTTTGGGACGCAATTTTTACCGGGCGGTAATCGGCGACCGCCGCGGTCCCAATAAAAATCGTCGCACTTGCAATATTCTCCAGGACGGCAGCGTGCATTTCCGCAGCGGAATTGACGCGAATTATCTGAACATCAGTTGGCGGGGAACTGGTCGTAACGCCGGCGACGACGGTGACGGTTGCGCCTCGCTTCCTGGCCGCAGAGGCGAGTGCAAAACCCATCCGGCCCGATGACTTATTCGACAGAAAGCGGACCGGATCGATTGCTTCACGCGTCGCTCCGACTGTGATCAAAAAGTGCTCAAGGCCTAAATCGGGTTCTGCGTTGTCGTTCGAGATTCTTAGAAGGTCGAGGGCCCCGGCTACGATTCGCTCGGGTTCGCTAAGGCGTCCGGGACCTATGGTGCCGCAGGCCATTTCGCCCTCATCCGGCTGGATGAAATGCACGCCATCGGCCTTGAGCGTCGCTACATTGCGCTGCGTCGCGGGATGAAGCCACATCGTGGTGTTCATGGCGGGCGCTATCAGCACCGGTGCTGTGGATGCGAGATAGGTTGAGGTCAGGAAATCGTCGGCTATCCCATTAGCCATTTTGGCAATGAGGTTCGCCGTCGCAGGTGCAATCACCATCAGGTCTGCGGTCTGCGAAAACGTGATGTGTGCGATGGGGTCGGGATTATCCGGCGCGTAATCATCAACAATCACATGTTCGCCGGATAACGCCCGAAATGTCAGCGGTTGAACGAATTCGCAGGCCCGCCGGGTCATCGCCACGCGTACGGTGCAGCCAGCTTTTTGCAGCCCGCGCAGAACTTCAATGGCCTTGTAGGCGGCGATCCCGCCGCTGATCCCGAGGGCTATGCGCCGACCTTTGAAGATGTCTTGTGCGATTCGCTGGGCCATACCGGATGGAGTTAATTTAAAGATCAATGTAACACTGCTGAAACACAGGTGCAATGCACCTTCCTTTACGCGCTGTTACAATGCGTGCTATTCCACAAGTTACGATCGCCAGGTTAAAAGGAACGACATGTCAATCAGAAGACTATTTTGTTTCGGCCTAGCCGGATTGTTCCTCGTCCTGTGTCTTGCAGGTCGATCAGACGCCCAATCGTATAACGAAGAGTACGCCTATGGCCCTGTAGTGCGGGCCTATTTGGGCTATCTCCGGAACGAGCAAGAGGTCGTCGATGACCGGGCCAGCCGGCACGAAGTTACGCCCGGATACTATCGTCGCAACTCAAACCGAATTCGCGCGCTTCGCCAAATGGCAACGCAGATCGCGCGCGAAACACAGAATGACTATCTCCCCGAATTAGAAGCCGTATCAGCTGATGAATTCGGTCTACTCTTTGAGCGACCGCCCCAGGTAAAAGCGCTGCGCGTTGGTGAAGTTTTCCGAACGACTTTTCGCTATTTGGGACTGGTCAGGTCCGGAGAGGTTTTTTATGTATTCGCCAGGCTGGATCCTTACGAACAGTCTGAGTTGATGGCACGCGAAAGCCGGACAAACGCAGAATCGCTGAATTCGGAGCCAGGGACGCAGTTTTCAGGGGCAAAAACGATCACACGCGCCCGACGTGTCACCCCCCGTTAGGTTTGTAGTTCGGCAACTTGCAAACCGGCCCAGCGCACCGGGAGAAGCGCCAAACTAGATCCTCGGGACGTAAGAAAAGTGTGGACTAAGCGGGTCGCCGGTGGTATCTTCCAGCCCAACGCAAAAAAGCACAATTTCGTGGTAAAGTTGCCCAAAAGTCTGTTGACAGAGTACCGTCAATCGTGTAATAACAGCGCGGTGTTTTAGCTTTTGCGTACGGCAGTTTGATTTTTTCAGAGCGGCTCAGAGGACAGGCCAGACGGATCTTTATCTGCGCCTCCAAATTTTCGCCGTCGCGGCACGCAATCAAGAATTTGTTTCACAATACGGGAGGAAAGTTAATGATTAGCAAAACTTGGAGCCGCAAGCCTATCGCGGCCTGTGTGGCAGTAGCCATTCTGAGTGTTTACTCAATGGTAGTGTTGGCGTCGCCGGCAGCAAAAGCCCCATCGGGAGAACTAACGGTCTCTGGTGCGGTTACGGTGAATGGTGAAACGGCAGTTTCTGGCGGCACCTTGTTTTCGGACAGCGTGATTAACACCGCCAGCAAGAGCACTGCTTCAGTGAATCTCAGCAAGCTCGGTCGCGTTGAATTGGCGCCGAATTCGAGCCTGCGTCTGAGCTTTACCGAGAAGGGCATCACCGGTCTTCTCGAAAGCGGCAGCGCGCATGTATCAACCCTGGCTGGTATCTCTGTCAACTTCACAACGAAGGACGGAGCAATTGTGGTTGATGGTGCGGAAGCCACCTCGTTCACAGTGAACATTGTGAAGGGTGTGACCTCGCTGAGCACTGAGAGCGGTCTTGCGACTCTGCGTGTTGGCAATACTGCCAAGCGCGTAGCGGCCGGCGAAAGTGCCACGGCCGGAACACCGGCTCCTGATACCGGCGATCACGACGATGACATGAGCAGTGGTGAATTGGCAGCGTTCCTGTTAACCGGCGCTGCGGCAGCTGCTTTGATCTTCTGGGCCATCACGCACGACAACGACGTGAACTTTGCCGGTACGCCGATTGTAATCAGCCCGGCCCGGTAAGCGGTCGATTGTTCGTCTCAACAAATACCGCAGCGCTGCATTCCGCGCTGAGGTCATTTCGCACAAAATCTTGCGGGTCACGCGATTGAGGTCGCGCTTGACCCG
>DATENN010000076.1:0-2137 GCA_035275045.1 Pyrinomonadaceae bacterium | reverse complement strand
ATGCACTTCTTTTTTCACCGCATTTTGTTTGAGTCCATTTTCTTATTCAGAAGCATTCGCGTGCCTGCACGGTGGGCGATGATCGCCATCCTCGGCGCCTCGTTACTGGCGGCGATCGGCGCGCGCAAAATTAGTGATGCGCTTCAGAGTCGACAAAGGCAAATTCCGTCAGCCGCAATTTACGCTGTTGTGTGTTGTCTGTTTTTGGCAGAGGTTTGGGTGGCGCCCATCGGATTGTGGCGAGGTGAAGTTGACCCTGACCCGGTAACGAAGTATTTGGCACAGACATCTATGCGCGGTGGAATCGCGCACTTGCCGTCCGGCACGCCCGGGATTAACCAACGATATGTGTTGCGACAGGCTGATCATCTCAAGCCGCTGATAACGGCATTCTCAGGCTTTGTGACGCCCCAATTGAAAGAGTACGAAACCCTGTCCCAGCAACGGCCGATTTCGGATCGCTTTTTCGATCTGCTCGAACAGATTCCAGCCTCGTATCTGGTGGTCCACGACTCCACGATTTCGCCGGATGCGCGGGCGGCAACGCGCGAAATGCTGATCCGCGGGGTCACGATTGGACGTTTGCGTTTCATTCGCGAGTTCGAGGGGACCGGGATTAATGGTAACGACGGCGCACAACTTTTCGCGGTAAGCAAGATCGAACCTGCTGCACAGTCCGAGGGACCTACGCCATTTTATTTGCAAATCCACGACTTAGGCGCTGAGGTTAAGAACGATCCAACTTTGTTGGTGAGCGCGTTCGATAACTGGGACTTTCCGCTGTACTTGCTTTACAAACTTTCTTATGGACGGATGCCGCGTTACGAAGAATTTATGCCCGATGCTGAAACGACCGGCCGCGACACCCTTTTGTTTCGGGCGAACTGGCATCAGCACTTGCGCGACAACCTGCGTGCGTTTTCAGAAGCCTGGACCAACAGACCAGCTTTCCGGAAAATCTACGTCGCCAAGAGCAATGCGGAATTCGTTAATCAGCTTTATGCCAACGTAAGCATTACGCCTGACGAAGCTGAGCGCGATTCGCTGGTGACGGGGCTAAATCAAGGAAGCGAAACGAAAGCGTCTGTGCTATTCAAGCTTACCGGCAACACTGCGTTGAGAAATCAGGAACGTAATAAAGCGTTGGTGTTGGCTTATTATTTCGGATACCTGCGGCGGAATCCTGACGACCCACCGGACAACAATCTCGCGGGATTCAACTTTTGGCAGGAGGAGCTTGATAAGAGCGGCGACCCGGCGCGCGTCACGCGTGCGTTCATGCTTTCCGGCGAGTACGAAGGCATCAAGCGCAAGGGCAGCAAGTAACGTCGGGTTCGTTATTGTTGTACGTAAACTCGAAACCCGGCCCGCTGTAAAATCAGTTCACAATCCGTGCAAGGCAATTCAGTCGAAATAACGAGGGAACCCGCGGGAGCAGTCTTGTCCTTTGGCAATACGACAAACTGCTTCAAGTCCATGCCGGCCAACGTTGCCTGCCAGTACGCGTGCATATAGCCCGGCGCGCCGACGTTGTCGATCAAATAAATCGGACGCTGAGGCATCGCTACTGCTGCTCTAAAAATTTCCGGATAGAACGTATCAAAGTTGTGCCAGCGCCGCGGCGCTTCATTGTGAAATTGGCGCTGGAAAATGACGCCCTGGATCAGCGTTGCCACAACTAAAACCGCCAACATTAATTGTTTCGATCGCGAGCGCCGGTCGAGTAACCACGCAATAGCCGGCACTGTGAGTACCAAAAGAAAAATCGGTAAAGCGACCAGACGCAACGTGTGAAAATGATCAATGGTCAATGCAGAGGGCAGCGGCGCGATGAGTAATCCAAAGACGACAAACCACCACCAGCGATCTTTGCGGAGCGCGGGTTTAGCGAAGATGAGCAGCAAGCCAAGGATGGCGAGCAAGACTGGCCCAACTAACAAGCTGCCCATCGTTTGGACATGGTGGCGCGGTTCGGGATCGCCCGCTACAAACCAAAGCCACGGATTAAAACTACCGGCATAGTTGGAAATAAAGCGGCGTGCAATTTCTCCCCACGTCATTGCCGGCGTAACGTAAGTGACGTAGCTAAACCTTGAACCCAGCGCGCCCGGGTGCAATCGCGTGAACACAAATAGCG
>DATENN010000075.1:0-2554 GCA_035275045.1 Pyrinomonadaceae bacterium | reverse complement strand
AGAACTCACATGTCAAACGGTGGCACCGACATAATCATTAAAGGCGGGTCCGTCGATATTATTTTCAGCGACGCTGTTTATCCGCCCGGCAGTAACGGATCACACAAAGGCCAGCGAAAGCTGCAGCAGATCGTGGTGCTGGACGCAAACGATCAGGTCCAGTACGACAGCGGGGCGACCGATGTAAAGAGATGGACCGTGAAGGTGGTAACCGGCCAGAGCGAGGCAGAATAGATTACGTGCAGCGCGGTTACCAGCTAATCAAGCAAACTTTTTCACTTTAGTCCGTCTGGCCGGGGTTAAGGTCTGCCTCTGGTTAGCAGCGCGATGACGGCGACGAAAATTGCGGAGCCGATGATCGACCAAACGATCGGGAAAGCCGTGGTGCCGATCTGTATCGAAAACAACTCTGGCAATCCGAGGTTACGCGCCATCCACATTCCTAGTAGCGCGCCAATAAAACCAAGCGCGATGGATACCAGACAGCCACCGCGTGAGTAACCCGTGATTGCCTGGCCGAGCGCGCCGCAAATTCCGGCGATGATCAGCAAAACGATGACGTCAATTAGAGTCATTTGAAGCTCTCCTTTTGCGAATACGGCGCTTAAGTCTTAGCTGCAACCAGACTGAAACTCATTTATTGAGATAGATCTGGCCGTTCTTCATTACGAATTTAACGCGACGCAAGGCGGAAACATCGCGCGTTGGATCACCTTCGACCGCGATCAGATCTGCGTAAAGACCCGCCTTTACCGAACCGATTTTGTCGCCGAGATGCAGAACCCGCGCATCGATGGACGTTGCCGAACGCAATGCGTCAATCAGCGGCATTCCCCAGTTCACCATCGTTTCAATCTCGCGCGCGTTATCGCCGTGAGCAAAAACTCCTACATCACTGCCGCTGGCAATGGTGACGCCCGCATCCAGCGCTTGTTTGAAAACGACTTTTTTATGTTCCGCAGTGGCGGCGCTGGCTACTGACAGCGTCGGGCACAGCGCTGTACCTCGTTGTTTCATCAACTGAAACAATTCCGGCGTGCCGCCATCTCCGTGTTCGATTGTTTCGACGCCGGCGAGAATAGCGCGCCGCATGCCTTCCGTAGAAGTAGCGTGCGCCGAAACTGGAATGCCTGCACTGTTCGCAACCTGGACTGCGAGTTTTAACTCATCCAAAGTGAACGTCGCGTGCGCAGCGCCGCCCGCGCCCCAACGATAGTCGGCATAGACCTTTATCCAATCAGCGCCTTTGCCGAGTTGTTCACGGACCACGCGTGTTAATTCGTCGGCGCCGCTGGCTTCTTCAGCACCCTGCGGCACGCTCCATTCAGGCGCATAACCCTTTGGGCCATAGCTGCCCGTCGCCACGATTGCACGCGTCGCCACCAACATGCGCGGTCCGGGAATGATTCCCTGCTCTACTGCTTGTTTTAGGCCGACGTCTGCATATCCGGCGCCTTCCGTTCCGAGATCGCGAATCGTGGTGAATCCCGCAAGCAAGGTGCTGCGCAGATGATTGGTAGCTCGCGCAACGCGCAGGCTGAGTGCTTCGCGTGCCACTTGATCGTTCCAAACAGTTTCGGAATACGGATGAAGCAACACATGTGAATGGGCGTCGATCAGACCCGGCATCAAAGTCAGCCCGCTAAGTTCAACAACTTTAGCGCCTGTCGGAATTCCGATTTCGCCGGCTGGTCCAACGGCTTCGATCTTCTCTCCTCGCACCAGCACCACCCAACCGTCGCGCAATCGCGCTGACTCGCCATCGAAAATGTGTGCGGGTTTAAGAAGATAAAGTGTCTCAGGCTGTTTTACCGGCGGATTCTGCGATTTCGTTACCGGCAATAACGTGCAGCCGATCAATGCGACGAACAGAAGGAGAATGGCGATTCGCATTTTTGTACCTTCAAAATTTTTGGTTACCACTCTGAATCATCAGTTTGACAATCACAGTGCTTTCTTCTTTAACCAATCGCGTACGACGTCAGCCTGAGTTCGCTTATTTGCGTCGACTTCATAGTTGAGCTGTCTCATTTCTTCAGTGGAAATTGCATGGGCCAACTTAGCCAAAACTTCGCGCAACGCGGGAACACGATTGAGCGTGTCTTGCCGCACCAGGTAAACCGCTTCGTAAGGCGGAAAATAATGCCGGTCGTCCGCCAACTGAAACAAGTCGAGTGCGGCAATTCTACCTTCAGTCGAATTGCCGGCGATCAAATCAACTTTGTGCGAAGCCAAAGCAATGTATGTGAGCGAAAGATCCATTTCGCGCGGCGGCTCCGCGAAACTGAGTTGATAGGCTTTCGAAAACCCGGGATATCCATCAGCACGCGACATGAAGTCTTGCCCGAAACCGGCGCGCCAATTCCGCGCTTGTGGAATCGCATCGGAAATTGTCTTCAGAGTCAGCCGTCTCGCGTCTTCACCGCGTATCAGGATCGCGAATGTATTCTCGAAACCAAGCGGTTCGCTGACGGCCACGTTAAACTTTTGCGCGTATTCGTTTTTGACTTGATCGTACACGGCGCGCGGATCGGTGATTGGCGGATGATGAAGA
>DATENN010000074.1:0-3775 GCA_035275045.1 Pyrinomonadaceae bacterium | reverse complement strand
TATTAAGTTGAGTCGTTGAACTGGGCACTTAATTGACACGGGCTAAACACAAATGGCAATCGCGAACGAAGCGCGACCTGATTATTGAAGTTTGGGAAGCGCTGGATTGCGAATCAGTCGGCGAGGCGGAATTGGTTGCGATACAAGCGACGATTGGCGAAACGCTCGGTGAAGGAGCAATCGACAGTCCCGCCGCGATTGCTCGGGTTGTCGCCGAAGAGGGAGCTGTGCTCAGGCATCCTGAAATTCTCGAATGCGATTTCAAGTGGCGCGACGCGAAGGCTAGCCTAATTGCGGATTTTGATTTCTCAACGTTGCGAGCGGCGCTCGACGCGTTTCGACAGCTTGAATTAAAGCGAAGTGAATTTGAAGCGGCAACTGATACTGCGGCGCTAGGTCAGTTGCGATTGGCGGTTACGGGTATTCGCGAAAGCTGGTTGTTAACAGCGAAGAGCAAGATCGCAGAACCGAGACAACGCAATGAAGCAGCAGAAGTGGCCGAATGGATCAGGGTCTGGCTATTGACGCCGGACATGTTTCAGGATTGGCTTGACCTGCGCATGAGATCAGATGAGTTCCAGGCAAACTTTGGTCATTATTGAAAATCGTATCCGCAGATTACACAGATTACGCAGATTCAAATTACCGGATACGTTTTTCAATCTGTGTAATAGGCGTAATCTGCGGATTACGGATTAGTCTTCTTCCTCGCCGCGGATGCGGCCTTCAGCTTTCGCCTGCTCCACAATCTTGTGTGCCAGCTGGCCCGGCACTGGATCGTAATGGGAAAACTGCATGTGAAACGATCCGCGCGCCGCGGTAATCGAATTCAGCGTGGACTGGTAGTTGAGCATTTCGGACATCGGCACTTGCGCCTTCACCACCTGCTGATTGCCGCGCGCGTCCATGCCTTGCACGCGCCCGCGACGTGAATTCAAGTCGCCCATGATGTCACCGCTGTATTCCAAGGGCGCGCTGATTTCAACGTCCATGATTGGCTCAAGCAGCGCGGGCTTAACCTTGTCCATCGCCGCGCGAAATGCTTTTCGTCCCGCAGCGCGGAACGAATGCTCGTCCGAATCCACCGTGTGATACGAGCCGTCGATCAATTGCACTTTGAAATCAACCAGTGGATAACCGGCAATGGCGCCGGCTTTTGCAGCTTCGACAATTCCTTTTTCAATCGCCGGCCGGAATTGTTGCGGCACCGCTCCGCCGAAAATCTTGTCTTCAAACTGGAAACCACCGCCACGCGGCAACGGCTCAAAAACAACTTTGCAATCGCCAAATTGACCGCGCCCCCCCGTTTGTTTCTTGTGCCGGCCCTGCACCTCCGCGCGTTGTGTGATCGTTTCTTTGTAAGGAACTTTGGGCGGATGCAACGTCACCTCCACGCTGTACCGCTTTTTAAGTTTCTCGACGACCGTTTCCACGTGAAGCTGGCCTGAGCCTGATAACAAGAACTCCTTGGTCTGATCGTCGCGACTGAAATGCAGCGCCGGATCTTCCTCCAGAATCTTATGCAATGCAACGCTGATCTTTTCTTCGTCCTGCCGTGACTTTGGTTCGATAGCAAACGCGATCGCCGCTTCCGGATATTCGACCGGCGGATAGACGATGGGGGCTGCTTTGTCGCATAACGTGTCGCCCGTTTGTGTTTCCTTCAGCTTGACGCAGGCGACGATATCTCCGGCCTGGGCGTCGGAAATTTTGTCCAACTGCTTACCCTGCACCGAGTGAAGAATTCCGAGACGTTCCATCGTCCCGCGTGATGAATTAAGCACGGTGGCGTCGTTCTGTAACTTGCCGCTAATGATTTTCATCACGTTAATACGGCCGGCAAATGGATCCGCAATGGTGCGAAAACAATAAGCTGAAAACGGTTCGCTGGGACTGTACTTGCGCGCAATTTTCGCAGCGTCAGGTGCGGCATCTACGGGCAGCCCATACTCGGCTTCGTGATGCGCGGGATCGGGAGCATAGTCAACGATCGCGTTCAGCAGGGCGCGCAGGCCAACGGTGGTGGCGCCCGAAACCGCGAACACCGGGCAAAGTTTGCTGTTCGCGATTGCTTTGTTGATGTTGGGTAGAATGTCTGCCTCGTCCAACGTTCCCTGCTCGAAGTACTTCTCCATCAATGCGTCGTCTGATTCAGCGACGAGCTCGACCAGGCGTTCCCGCGTCTTTTCGACGTACTCGCGTCCTTCCGTAGGAATATCGATCTCTTTTGCCTGGCCGTCGGCGCCAAGCTCATAAGCTTTCATATGGACCACATCCACGACGCCGCGAAAGTCTTTCTCTTTTCCGATCGGCAGAGTAAAGGGAATGATTGCTCGGCTAAAAACTTTTTGCGCGCTTTCAACGGCCGCGCCGAAATCGGAATGCTCCTTATCCAACTTTGTCACCGCCATTATGCGCGGCACGATAAATTCGTTTGCATAGGTCCAGGTCTTTTCCGTCTGAACTTCGACGCCCTTTACGGCGTCAACGACGACCAGGGCGCAGTCGGCGACGCGTAGCGCCGGACGCGCGTGCGCAATAAACGCGGCGTAACCCGGCGTGTCAATAAAATTAATTTTGGTATCGCGATGTTCTAAATGAGCGAGTGCGGTATTGAGGGTGATCTTGCGGGCGATTGAATCTTCTTCATAATCCGTAACTGTCGTACCTTCATCGACTTTTCCCCAGCGTGGTGTGGCTCCGGCGACGTAGAGAAGCGAACTAATCAGTTGCGTCTTCCCTACGTCGCCGTGTCCGATGACCGCAAGGTTGCGAATGGCGTCCGTGGCATAGGCTTTCATACAGGTAACCCTTTCGGAATGAGCAAAGTTGGATTAGGACGGGCTCGTGCAGCCTTTTGAACATCGGACAGGCAGGTAAATCTGTCTCGACTTGATGTCCTGATTTGGACGTAATTTATCCGAGCGGAAAGGTGAAAGGCAAGTGAGGTTACTGCTGGGAACAAGGCCATCCTTTGGCGGCTCGTGCGCATCAAAAAATCACGCAAAAATTGGTCTTTTATGGGGAGAGAATTATGTTTTACCGAAGATTATTTTTCAGCTTGATTGCAGCCGTGGCATTGTCGCTCGCCTCGCTGTCCGCGAGCGCAAAAGAGCCGGAAAGCTTACGCAACGCTCGAGTACTGGAACCGCTGAACCTCGCAATACTTATCCAGGATGATTTGACGCCGCAGGTTGGTAACGAATTGGGCGTGACCGCCGACTTTATCCGCTCACTGCCGCGCGGTTCGAAAGTAATGGTTGGTTACGTTCGCAGTGGCAGCTTGCAAGTGCGCCAGCCGTTCACTTCTGATTTGAATAGTGCTGCCCGATCGTTGCGCATTCCGTTATCGAGTACGTTTGCTTCGCCCTACAACCCGTACGTAGAAGTGATTGACGCGTTGCGCAATTTTCAGAACCTGCGTGGACGAAACGCAATATTGTTGATATCGGACGGCTTGGATGTTTCGCGCGGATTCGACCCGATGGCGGCCGGTCAAACGCTTGATCTCGAGCGAGCAATCAAGCGCGCGAACGACCGGAACGTCGCAGTTTATACTTTCTATGCGCCATCAGTTGGACTTACCAGCCACAGCATGTTGGCGGCGAGTTATGGGCAAAGTTCGCTTAATCGATTGGCCCATGACACGGGCGGCAAGGCGTTCTTCCAGGGTACGACCGGATTTGTCACGTTCAACTCTTACTTTTCGCGACTCGCGCAGACGTTGAACGCGCAGCCTGTGAACGCCTCCTAATCATTAACAAACAAAACTGTT
>DATENN010000073.1:0-5429 GCA_035275045.1 Pyrinomonadaceae bacterium | reverse complement strand
GATCACTTGAACGTTTGCAGAGCGAGCGAACTCGCCATCGCTGCGGGAGACAAACTTCAGCTGAAAGCGAACGGCACGACCGCTGACGGCCGGAAGCTCGCGAACGGCGAGATAGTCAACATCGCCGCGATCAAACCAAATGGAGCAATCCGCTTGCAGGACGGTCGCATCTTGCCGCCACACTATCGCCAATTCGTGCGGGGGTATGCGGTAACGTCGTACGGATCACAGGGGAAAACTATCGATCACGTTCTGTTCTCCGACTCCGCAGTTCGGGCAGCGACGAACGCGCAGCAATGGTACGTCACGATTTCGCGCGGTCGAAAGAGCATCAAAATCTTCACACCCGACAAGGAGCAACTCCGTCGTGCGATTATGCGCAGCGGCGAGCGAGAGCTCGCGCTCGATCTCCTTCGTCCTGCAAGGCGTCGTCATCGATTCGGTCAGCGCATGCTTCGCTCCGTCCGGCGCGGGCGCGATTTCGCCCGTCGCGTATGTCGCATCGCAATGAGCCAGTGGACGACTCGATTCATCAACTCGCAAACAACACTCGCAGATGAAATCCGACAGCAACAGAGAAGCCGTTCCGTCCGCGCCAACGTGCTGGCAGCGTGAGGCTCCATGCGCGTGTGTGCGCATCGAGACATCTGCTCGCGAAGCACATGTCTTCCCGTACCATCATCTCGTCACTGCTTCGCTGAATGAGACGGATGATTTAGAAACTCTAAATGTTGCGTTCTCGTCGCATGATGTGGAAATCCGTGGTCGAAATCTGCGGCCACTTCTGCTCGCACTGCAAGACTTCGCAGTGAAATGGCTTCGCGCCATTCCGGAGCGTTATTATCGCTTGGCCGGCGACAAGAACGGTCTAATCACGAGTATTCAAATCGAGGAAGTACAATAGGCCGCAAAGAATTCGCTCGTACCGCTTACCCGGCCTGCGATATTGTTGTTTCTGTGAAGGCTTTGGTTTGTCCACATTGCCATACGCAAATCGGCGAGACAGCAAGCGTCTGCCCGGGTTGCGGTGCAGAGGTCGTGCGCGGCCTTAGCCGAAGACAGCGTTCGTTTGTCGGTTTGATGTTTGTTGTCATTGCGGTCCTGATCTTCACCATGTCCTTGCGGGGCTATGAAATCGCACAAGGTTATCCTTTCTTGAGGCCACCAAGGGCGGAAGACGGATTGTTCGTTATCGCCGCTTTTATTGCCTTGGTTGTAGTTCCATACGCGATCGGCAAACGCGTGGCTCGTTCCTTCTTTCGCTCGCGCGTCCGTTTCTTTCGCTCATATCAACATCGATAAAAGCCGCTCCAAAGCGGGAGCCTCGTTGATCGCTGTTCGGTGCAACATGACGGCTAGATGGAAACGACAACTGCTTCTCCGCCGTCTCCCGAAAACATCGCGGAAACAGAGCGGCTGGCCTATTCAATCCAGGAATCTGCCGATTTGCTCGGCGTCGATTATTTCAGTGTCTATCGTCTCATCCAACGGGGAAAATTACGTGCCTGCCGTGCTCTCCGCGGCAAACTGCTAGTGCCGCGCACAGAGCTCCTTCGATTGCTGAAAAATTAAGCGGCGGCCGAACTCAAGCCGCGACGCCGAAGCTGACTCGTTGCGCTTGCGTCAAGCTGTGTTCATCGCGCAGGTGCCCATACGTTTTCATACACAACGCGCCGCCATCTTTGTGGCCGAGCCACCGCGACACCGTTGGAATGTCGACGCCGCTCTCGATGCATATGGTCGCGAACAGATGGCGAAGATCGTGATGAGTGATCCTCTTCATTCCGATTTTTGCGGCGGCGTTCGTCATGCTGTTTTGACACTCGAAGACCCGCATGATCCTGGCGGTCGGCGGTTCAGCCACTCGTTCGGCGCGCAATTCGGTGAGCATTTGCTCGAGTTCGGGAATCATCGGCACGAACCGCGTCTCACCATTTTTCGTTGCCGTCTCAGGATCGCCGCGGACGTGCAGTTGTCGGCGAACGAAATTCGCATCTGCCCACGTGACGTATTTAGCCTCGCCAATCCGCACACCGCTGTAAGCGAGAAACCGCACGAGATTCGCACAATCCTTCGACTGACGTGCGCCGGCAGTTCGAATTTCCTCAACGAATCGCAGGAACTCTTCTCGCGAAGGAAGCTCAAGTTGTTTCGCCCTGACTTTCATCCGCGAAAGTCCGGTGGCTGGATTATTGAATCGCGCGCCCGTGCTAATCGTTTCGTCGAAGACAGCTCGCAACGTTCCGATGCTGTTGTTCACGACGGTCGGCGAATACTGCTGCTGATACCGGGTGAGCCAATTCTCGCAATCGCGTTGACTCACTTTCCGCACATCCGTGTCGAATAACGACGGCCAGGATCGCCGAATGAAATCGATCATCATCTCGCGATAATCTTTTGATCGAGGCTTCAGTGAAACGCTCGCCTGCACTTTCTGAAGATAAACTTCAGCCGCGGCCGCGAAGGTCATCTTGCCCTTCGCGAAAGCCGTGCCCGATTCCAGCTTCGCGCGATGATCGCGCATCGTGTCGGGCAAGCGCTGCTTCGCCACCGAGAATGTCGTTGTCTTCAGGCTCTTCCAAACCAGCCTTCCGGCCACACGAAAGCGGGCGAAATATGTGCCGGACGGTGCGTAGCGGAGGAGGTTCTGCACCGCCGTCGTTTGCCAAAGCTTTTCGTCAGGTGTGCTCAGGTCTGCCATCGGGTGGAAAAGGAAGTAATCCTTGCTCAGCCGTGCAGGAATCCGGCTCCGTCGCCGGAGCGGAGCGGCACTCGGTCGAAACCGTGAGCGATCCGAGCCAGGACCGGTTTACATCGCGACAGCTGAATCGCAGCCGTATAGAAAAGGCGTATAGAAAGGACTTCGCGCCCGCGGAATTAGACGCTACTTTCCCTCGTAAATGCCGGCATAGCTCAGTTGGTAGAGCAGCTGATTTGTAATCAGCAGGTCGTCGGTTCGAATCCGACTGCCGGCTCCACTTTGTCGAAAGACGCAATGAAGCAATTGATGTTGATCTGCTTGCAAGTATTGGCCGCCAGCGCGCTTGGTCAGACGCCGTCGCCCACAGCGACCGGCACCCCCGAGACGTCCCCGCGAATCTGGCGTTGTGAATTGCCCGGTGGAATCTATGAGGTCTCGGTCCGTGCGATTGTTTCGGTTAGCCGTCATGAATACGTCGTTGATGCGGCGGCCAAAGTAACGGAGGTCAACATTGACACCCAGGGCAATATGGCAGCGCGGTTTTATTATGTGGAACCGGTCACGCCCAAAGCGCCATCCGGCATCGGGCAATCGGCGCTCGATCGAGCAAGCGATTTGGCGAAGGAAGCGGCGGGACGGTTAGGCCAGGATGACGCTTGGAAACGTGTCGTGAAAAATTATCCGACAACGACCCACACGCATACAGTGGAATATCGGGTATCGAGCGAGGAACAACTAAAGAAGATTTTCGAAAGCGCGGAGAGCGCGTTTCAAACCGGGCGCGGCGGCAGTTTCAAGCTGGCGGACTAGCGCGGAATCAGGTCGAGAATAGTTTTGGCCGCATCCATGAGGGTGTCCTGCGAATTCTCCAGCAACTCACCGGCGGCGGCAGCGACCAATCGTGGAGTCAAATCTTCTACCGGATGTTCTACCGGGCCTGTCACGCGGAGTGGCGTCCAGTAGTATCCGTCATGCGCGACGGTGAATACGCGCGCCTGTGAACCGGGCAACCATTGCAGACTCGCGGCGGTGACTCCGATCTGTAAAACACCGTCGATCTGATCGTTCACAACCGTGAACGCGCCTTCGACCCGCAACAATCCTTCCGATTCGAGGACCAGGTCTTTTCCAGTAAACATTTTGGCGTCACGCGTGAAATTCATCGACGCCTTGTTCAACACCAGATTGCGAAACCGGTCCGTGCGGGTAAACGTTGCGATCTGGTTTAGGATGGGCAGCGCTTCCACATGGCCATCGACCAGGCGCATGCTCCCTTCCACGTGAAGAGTGCCATCAGGAAGGGGGGCAACGACTCTGGCTGTGCCGGCAAGTTTTCCATTCAAACGATAACGCCAATCGGCCGGCAAAAGCGGACCGATAGGCAGATCATCGATTTGTGCGCGAAGATCGGCGGCGCGATTGAAATCGATTTCGCCGCTGACGACGATTCGTCCAACGCCATTGCGAAGCACGCTTTCAGTTACAAAAAGGGACGAGCTTGTGTAGCGAAGTTTGGCGGACTCAATCAAAAGTTCCGGCCAGCCCTTTTGCGAGATCTGTCCGCCGCCGGCGTCAATCAACCAGGCGTCGTAGGTTGGCGTTAATATAAGTGTACTTCCGGTAATGTTCCCGGCTGGTTGGTCGGACGCTCCCCAGTGCCAGGATGATTTTTCGACTTTGACTCGGCGCAGATCGAGTTTCCATCCTGAAGTTTTTGGGACCGGTCGGAGTTCGCCCGGAGTTGGTGCCGCTTCAGTTGGTGGACGCGGCGAACGTTCCGCGAAACGGACATCAAGTTGCTGGACGTTCAATTCGTCGATCTTCCAGGCACGATGCAAAAGACCACGCCAATCGAAATCAGCGCGAATCTGATCGGCTTGGAGTTGCGAAAAAAAAGTTCCGGGATTTCCGCGCGCTACGAACCTGTCGGAGTAAAAATTGCCGCCGTTCAACTGTAACGGTGTGAACTCACCTTCCGCTTTTAGTGCGTGAGCAGTGGCATTTTGAATTTTGCGCCGGAACGCATCGCTCTTGAGATATACGCCGAATGCGATGCGGGCTACGATCGCGAGCAGCACGATCATACCAAGCACGCCGGCGATAGCCCAGATGAGAATTCTGCGGAAATTTGTCATCGTGCTTGGCAACGCTAGCGCAACCACAGCACAATCCAATCTCATGCTTGAGCTTCGCAATGTAAGTCTTGCCTCGGGCCCGGCGGCGGAAGCGGCCTGGTTACTGCGCGATATTAGCGCGCGTTTTTCCCTGGGGCGTCTGCATGCCGTGGTCGGACCTTCGGGGTGCGGCAAGAGCACACTTTTGAAAGTGATCGCCGGCGTGCGGCAACCAAACGAGGGGAGTGTGCATTGGGAAGGGCGCGATCTGGACGTGCACGATCTTGCGCCACATGAAATTGGATACGTCCCGCAATTCAGCATTGCTTTTGACTTTTTGACAGTCGCGGAAAGCGTCGAGATCTCGCTGCGTTTGCGCGTCGGTGGATTGAGTCAAACAGAACGGGAAGCGCGCACGACACATTTTTTGACCGAGGTTGGTCTGGAGGATATCGCCGACCGCCGCGTGGGAATACTTTCCGGCGGACAGAAGCGTCGCCTGGCTCTGGCGCTAGAAATGGTGAGCGAACCGTTGTTGCTGTTGTGCGATGAGGTGACGAGCGGTCTGGATGCAAAATCAGAAAATGAAGTCGTCCATCTCCTGTCGAGAATAT
>DATENN010000072.1:0-7623 GCA_035275045.1 Pyrinomonadaceae bacterium | reverse complement strand
CATCGCAAGTTACCTGCAGCTCAGACTCGGCGCCAGCCCCACTGAGCTTTGCAGCGGTCAAACGTCTGCATTGACGGCTGACATCAAGCAAAGAAATACCGGTGGCGTCCTGACTACGGAACTGAATGGCCTTCCAACCTTTACGGCTACCTGGAATGCCACGTTAGGGACGATCTCGGCCGCTACAAACTTTGTGGATGGCGTCGCAACAGCTACATATACCGCGGGCGGCACGACCGGGATGGGTAGTGCCGACGTCATGGCAGATAACCAGACGGTTTCTGTAAACATTAATATCGATACTAATGACACGACGAATCCCGGAGACCAGGTCGTGTGTGAGGGTGGAACAGCAACCTTCACGACCACCACTAGCGGCCCAAGCCCAATCACTTATGTGTGGAAGAAGGGCGCGACAACTCTGATGAACGGTGACCTTGGCGGCCGTGTCACGATCACAAACGGCAGCAACAGCAGTACGCTGAGCATCAGTAACGCTCAGCTAAGTGATGCCGGCACTTACACCGTCGAAGCAACCGGTACCTGCAATACCACTTCAGAGAGTGCCACGCTGACCGTCAATGCCACGACCACGACGACTGACCCGGCAGACCAAACAGTTTGCCAGGGAACAGACGCGCACTTCTCAACCGTTGCTTCAGGCACTGGTCCATTCAGCTATGCCTGGACCCTCGATGGTAACCCGGTCGGAGGAAACAGTCCGAACGTCACCATCCCGACCGGCGCGCTGAGCGCTGGGAACCATACGGTAACGGTAACGACCACCGGTACCTGCAACAGTGCCGTTCAGAGCGCGACCCTGACAGTGAATAATGGCACTCCGGTCATCACGTTAAGTCAGACTTCGGTGAACGTGTGGCCGCCCAATCACCAGTACCAGACGTTCAACGTGACGGACTTTGTGGCCAGCGCCAGCTCCAGTTGCGATTCGAGCGTAGACATCAACGATGTGGTTATTCAAAAGGTGAGTAGCGACGAGCCTGAGGATAATCCTTCGGGTGGGGACGGTAATACTCTCAACGACATCGTGATTAATCCGAATTGCAAGTCGGTGCAACTGCGGCGCGAGCGTGACGGCAACCTTAATGGACGCGTCTACACGATTACATTTAAGGTCTCTGATTCGTTCGGCAACAGTACTACAGCCACGGTTAAGGTCAATGTGCCAGTTAATAATAATGGCACAGCGGTCGATAACGGCGCGGCTGCGGGATACACCGTAAACAGCCTCTGTCCATAAGAGACGGGTGGTCCAGAAACTTGTTTCGATGAAAGGTAACTGACATGAGAAAAACGACGCACAAGTTCACGTCTCTGGTCGCATTGGCTATTTGTGTTGGCATCATGGTCTGTGCTCCTTTGTTGTCCAGCGCTCATGTGCCAACGACATCGATCACGATTGTGAATAACTCGGGTCGTGAGATTCGCCACGTCTATCTCTCGGCGCCCGATCAAAACACCTGGGGTTCGGACCAGCTCGTGAATTCGGTGATCTCACCGAATGGCGGATCCTTTACGATCAGCGACGCGAGCTGCAGTGGCTCCAGCATCAAGGTCATTGCTGAAGATCAGGAAGGTTGTTTCAGTTATCAAGTCGTAAGCTGTTCTGAGGGAGGGACTTGGACCATAACCAACGACACCCCTCGCGACTGTGGTAACTGACGTGAGGGTTTTTGACAGTTTGTAGTGCGGGGCGCGGGTGAACAACCTGCGCCCTATTATTTTGCTCGTTGGACCGGTCCAAGTCCCGGTTTTCTGAAAATCGGCCACCATTAGTATTTTGGAGAACACTGGTAAGTATCTAAAGAACTTCTGCCCGGCTTTTATGCAAAAGTCGGATTAAAACGCCCAGGGCCCCCGGCCCCGTAAGGCCTCCCTGTGCTATTGACGGCGGTGCGGTAGGCAAGTAAAGTATCGTCGTCCTATTAGCGGTTCCATTCGGACTTCCTGCTTCTGAATTCTTGTCCAGACAAAAACCTCCGAAGGTTAACCGTACTAGTTTCCTGACAATCTCAGTCCAGCACTTGCTCCAGGAGGATACCCATGCGTCGTCCCGTGTCGAATAAGACTCACCTGACCCCAGATTCGGTGTTTCGAATGTCAGCCAGAAGCTTTTTCAAGCTGCTGGCTGTTTTTATGATCGTAGCTTTCATACCTTTCGCTCTTTATGTGCGGGTTAGTTCCAAGAATGCGGCTGCGGCTGCGGCCGCTGCTGCGGCCAACGTGGTTGCTATCAAGGAACCCAAAACACGGGTTACGGTGCAGGCTGCCAGTCGTTTCAATCCTTATCTAAATGTTAAAGAAGACGGGCGTCAGATGGCTGTCGCGTATCGAGGTGGTAGCGAAGCCACCCTCGCTTTACAGCAGGGTACAACGAGCTCGCGCACCCTCGCTGCCGCGGATTTTAACGGCGATGGAGCTCCGGATGTAGTAGCGGGTTATGGCTTCAGCGGTGCCGGTATCGTCACTATTCAAAAGGGTAATCCTGAGGGTTTCGCTCCTACAGATGATTCAGTCTTTGAACGCATGCATCAGGGTTACAACCCACCCTCACTGCTTCCGACGGTAGACACATATCAGGTTTCTGCTCCTGTTGACTTTCTCCAACTCGGCGACTTCAACCGTGACGGTCGTCAGGACGTTCTAATCGCTTCGCGCGATGGCAGCCTTCGCCTGCTTCCGGGTGATGGTCAGGGCGGCCTGGGAGCCGAACAGCAGATTGCATTGCCGGGTAACGTTACATCGCTGACAGCCGGTGAATTCAGGGCGGCTGATGGCAAGGTTGATATTGCGGTGGGAATTCACGGATCGCAGGGTCCTGAAGTATTGGTTTTTGACGGCGCTACCGGGGGCATTGGGTCGGAACCGTTGCATTTCCCCGTCTCGGGGCGAGCTGTCGCGGTCGAATTTGGGGAACTCGATAGTGATCCTTTCATGGATCTGGCGATCGCTGACAACGGCGGAATCAATATCGTGCATGGCTGGGGCAGAAAGGTCGAAGCGACCCCGGAAAGCCGGGTTGAACACATTCCACTTGCTTACGGGGCCCAGAGCCTTGCAGTCGATAACTTTACCTGGGACCGCAAGGGCACGAAAGAAATCGCCGTACTTGCCGACGATGGTTCCGTCCGTATGCTCGAAAACTCGCAATCCGACAAGCGGCCCTTGACTACCGCTGACGTAGCCGCCCGCGCCGCTCAAAGAGGTAAGAGCACAAATAAAAACGCCGATGTTGAAGTTGTGCATGGCTGGTCCGGGTCGCAGGGCCGCTGGTCGGAAGTGAGCCAGTTGCCATTGAACGCACGCGCCACGACCGGTGCGGCTGCTCAGGGACTGCTTACACACGGAAAGATCTCCTCGGGTGAGACCAATGAGCTGATGGTGTCGAATGGAGCGCAACGGCAGCTGGACGTGGTCCGTCAAACCACCGTCAGCAATAAAGGCGCATTGACTACCAGTTCTACCGCTGACGTCTCAACTACAAGTCTCGATGTTACTGGAACGCCAGTCGCGACGCTCGCGCTTCCGAAAAAGTTAAACGGCACGCGCGACATGGTTGTGCTTACAGAAGAAAGCCCAAACGCCGTCCTTGTCCCGATAGAGCCGGCGGCGACTTTTGGTGTCAATACGACCAGCGATCATGCTCCGGACGGTGCTTGCAATGCATCTCCGGACTGCACGTTCCGCGAAGCGGTGATTGCCGCGAATGCGTCGGCCGGTCCGGACACGATTAACTTGCCCGCCGGTACATTCACGCTCACCATCATCGGAAACACGAACAATGCAGGCGCCGGAGAAGGTTTTACCGGAAATGCGGCAATCGGCGATGTGGACTTTAGGGATGCCAACGGTGACGCGACCACTGTTTCGGGAGCCGGGGCTGGAAGTACTTTTATTGTTCAGAGCACTGCCAACGATCGTGTGCTCGAGCCAAATCCCACGGCCTTATTAAACTTTGACTGGACGATCTCGGGCGTCACAATTGCAGGCGGAAGGGATACTGGCGGCGTCGCTACCGGTGGTGGTGGCTCGATGCTGTCGGGTTCGAAAGACAACATCACCACGGTCACCAACTGTGTCATCGCGAATAATCGCGCCCTTGGTGCTGGAGGCACAGGCGGTGGTGGCATCTCGAACCAGGGCGGAAGCGTTATCATCACTAATACAGTTTTCGGCGGACCCACGACTGTAGCTGCTTGCCCAAGCCAAACGGCAACCAACTGCGGCAATACAACGAACTCCAGCGGTGGCGGTATCGCGTTTTCGCCCGGAGACCCGAATGGCAGAACGCCATCGGTCGGCACTCTTACTATCCAGACCACGTCGTCGTTCCAAAACAACACGGCAAACCCGCTGACCGCAGGCGGAGGCGGAGCAGATCTCTATACCCATAATCTGGGAACTGGTTCAGTGGCGATTAGTGGTACGACGTTCACTAGCAATGCTGCTGTCGGTACGGCCAGCGGAGGCGGCATCCTCGTGGAAAGCATCGATACAACGGTATCGACCACGAGTTTCAACAACAATTCCGCGGGTAATCGCGGCGGTGGTATTCAGGTAGCGGGCGGCAGTTTGACGCTTAATGGAACCAGTCCGAGTATCAATTTTACCGGTAACACGGCCACCACTGCGGGGAGTAGTATTTCCACCTCCAGCGCCGTTAACCTCCAGGGTACCAATACCACGATCGGTGGCGACCTCGAGATAACAACCAATGGTACCTGGACGAACGCAGTCGGCAGCACCATGTCGCCGAATAACCTGATTATTATCGGTACTGGGAACTTTACCGCCAACAACAGCACCACGAACGTCAGCGGCAATTTCCAGTTTCAGTCAGGTACGTTTAATGCGGGCACCGGTCTGTTCAATTTCAACGGTACGGGATCGCAGACGATCAACAACAGCGTTGCCATCACGTTCAATAACCTGACAGATTCCAACGTCAACCAGCCGCTTACGATTAACAACAACATAGTTGTTAACGGTACGCTCAACATGAACGGGGGGGCCACGACACTGAATCCGGTGGCGGGCACGGTCATCAGTGGATCTGGAACACTAAACGGCTCCGGCACAGTTCGCGTGACGCGAACAGCCGCAACCGCGGACTTCCTGAGTCAGTACACGATTACAAATAAGACGCTGACGAACCTATTGGTTGATTATGTCGGCGCAGCGACGCAGGTGTTGAGCTCTATTACCTATCCCGGCGGATTGAGAATTAATAATGTGAGCGGCGTCAATTCCGCCGCCGGAACCGCCACAGTCGATGGCGTTCTAACACTAACTGCCGGCGCGTTGAACGTGGGTACCAATACGCTGGTAATCAACAACGGCTCGTCAGTAGGCGCGGGCAGCATCACGAGTGCCGCGACCGGAACAGTCAACTATAACCAGGGGACCCCTGGTCAAAACGTGCTGGCATTCAATTACGGCAACCTTACTTTCAGCAATCAAAATAAGGTATTGGCAAGTGCGGGCACGATCGGCATCGCTGGCGTCTTCACGCCCGGCACGGCTACAGGACACACGATCACCGGAAGCACTATCAATTTCAACGGGAGCGGCGCGCAGACCATTCCCGCGTTTAATTACAACAACCTGACCAGCAGCAGCACTGGCGGTCGCACCCTGGCAAATGCCGGCACCGTCGGCGTCGCCGGAGCATTCAATCCCGGAACCAACATTTTTACGATTACAGGTAGCACCGTCGACTACAACGGCGGCGGCGCACAGACCATCACTGCTTTCAACTACAACAACCTGACGAGCAGCAGCACCGGCGCGCGCACGTTGGCAAATAGCGGCACCATTGGCGTCGCGAATGTTTTCACCCCGGGTACCAATCCTTACACGATCACAGGCAGCACCATTAACTTTAACGGTGGTGTCGCTCAAACGATCCCGGCATTTAATTACTTCAACCTGATCAGCAGCAGTACCGGCGCACGCACCCTGGCAAATGCCGGCACTATCGGCATCGCCGGCGGATTCAATCCCGGAACCAACGTCTTTACGATTACCGGCAGTACCATCGATTTCAACGGTAACATCCCGCAAACAATTCCGGCGTTTAACTACAACAACCTGACGAGCAGCAACACCGGCTCGCGAATATTGGCTAATGCCGGAACTATCGGCATTGCGAATGTTTTCACTCCGGGGGGCAATTCTTACACTAACACCGGCAGCACCATCGACTTCAATGGCAGCGGTGCGCAAACGATCCCAGCATTTCTTTTCAATAACCTGACCAGCAGCAACACTGGCGGGCGCACGCTGGCTAACACCGGCACAATCGGTATCGCTGGAGTGTTCACTCCGGGAACCAACGCTTACACAATCACCGGCAGCACGGTGAATTACAACGGGACCGGCGCACAAACGCTACCCGCCACGTTCGCCACGTATAACAACCTGACGATCAGTAATACCTTAGGCAGTGTCTCAGGAGTAAATGCCACTACCGTCAATATCAATGGTAATTGGACCAACAACGGAGTTTTCAACGCCAATAACAACACGGTGAACTTTAACGGCTCGGGAGCCCAGGTCATCGGTGGTTCTGCCGCGACGACTTTCCAGAACCTGACGATTGCAGGTCCAACAGTCAGTATGAGTCAAGACGCAACCGTAAATGGCGTGCTTACTCTAAACAACGATCTCACTACCGGAGCCAAAGTTCTCACGATGCCGGCGACTGGCACGTCGGCGGGAACAAAAGACGTAATCGGTAATGTGAAGCGCTTAGGGTTTACCGGCGGTGGCCCAGCCCTCAGCTTTGGTAATCCTTTTAACAGCATCGCATTTGCCGTCGGAGGAACAATACCTACTGACATCACTGTTAATTTGGCCAAAAACGCACCCGCCGGGCTTCTTAGTGCCATCCTCCGCACTTACACTATCACGCCTACCGGAGGCAGCGGATTCTCATCGACGTTACGACTCCACTACGTAGCTCCTGGTGACCTGAATCTCAATACAGAAGGTGAGTTGGGTCTATGGCGATTAGGTGCTGCTTGGTCACGACAGGGACGCACTAACGCCAACATAGCAAACGGTTGGGTCGAACTCGCCGGTGTTACTCAGTTTTCGCAGTGGACGCTGAGTTCCGCCAAAAACAACACCACGACAGAGATCACGCAGGACACTCCTGACCCGTCCACACCCGGACAATTAGTCACTGTTTCCGTTAAAGTTACTGCAAGTCCCGTCGGTGCCGTAAGGCCAACTGGCAATGTTGCGGTGAGTATTGATGGAGCTGCAGAAAGCACTTGTAATGCCCCTTTAGGCGCGGGCTCTACAGCCGAGGAAGCGATCGGGAGCTGTCAGCTGAATTTGACGGCAGCTGGCGCCAATCGCCTTATCACTGCGAATTTCAATAGCACCAATAGCGATCCTAACAGCATCGCTAGTTCTGATACTGAAACCCATTCAGTCTGTGGCGGCACTATAGTAACCAGCGCCCTGGACGACGGATCAGCAGGCACTCTGCGTAAGATAATTGAGAACGCTTGCGACGGCGCCATGATCACTTTCGATGCGGCTGCCTTCGCGACACCGCAGACAATCCCGCTCGCCAGTGAGATAGCGATTACG
>DATENN010000071.1:0-4939 GCA_035275045.1 Pyrinomonadaceae bacterium | reverse complement strand
TTGAGAGCCAATATCAAACGTATCGAGATTTAGCGGCGTCGCGGGCTCTACCCGCCGCGCGCGCCTGACGAAATACGCGGCGATGGCACAAGCGACCAGAATATCGAGCGGAATTCCGATGACCGGATACTCAATTGTCAGGTACACCAACAGCCTGAACAACTGAAATATCAGCCAGATGATTGCGCCGCCACCCCCGCCGCCTCCGCCATGCCCGCCACCGCCGCCGTACGAACTGCCACCGCCGACGCGCGACAAGGCTTCTGAAGGAATTGCGAGCAACAACGCAACTCCCGAGGCAGGCCGATACAAAATTCGCTTAACCGAGTTCGTCATCGACTACATCTCAAATCGCGGAGCGTCCGGCAACTCGTTCGGGTTGTCGTCACTGGCGGGTAGGTGACGCGCCAACAGCGCGCCAAATTTTTCGAGGGTCGCCATCAACGTGGCAGGATGCGGACTTCGACCTTCCTGATGCAGCTCAAAAAGAATTTCATTCCACTCCAAAGCCGGCACCGATTTCAGAATTCCGCGGTCCGCAATCAATTCGAGGCGGCGTTCAAACAATGACAGGTAGACCAGCACGCCCATTTCAGCTTTCGTGTTCGCGATTCCGGCTTCATAGAACATGGCGGCTGCTGCGGTGCGCACCGCCTTATCGCGCAGGGCCTTTCGCGTAAATAATCTTCGAAGCGCAGAACTGCGCGAACAAACATATGCGCCGATCGCAAACAGCAATGCGATGTCGATTGGCACCCAAAACTGATGAAAAGTAATCGGCAGGAATAGCAGCAGATTGAGACCGATGAATGCGATTAAAGCGCCGAACAAATAGTTAGCGCCCGAATACGCGTGCGAGCGAGCACGAACAACCAGCACCACCTCGGCATCGGTGAGCTTCTCAATTTCGCGTATGCATTTGGTCAGCGCGCTGCGGGCGGCATTATCGAAAGCGCTGCTCATCGTTAAGGGAGAACATTGGGAATCCAGAATGTTTGGCCCTCAACGATAACGCTTTTCAGGCCGTGTTTTGGCAGATCTTTTTCCTTCAGGCCGAGGAAAGTAAAATGCGGTAAATCGCTGAGCACCGTTTGAAACCAGCCGTGCTCAGCGAGAATTTCGCGGACGCGGGCATTGTCGAACTCGTTTACATCAAACGCCAGCATCGCAATGTGTTGCGATGTGCCGGGCGCGGCGATGGAATACAGAATTGATTTTGACAAGTCCTTGCTGAAAAAAATTCCGTCGCGTTCTAGCTCCAGGACTTCTGCAATCTGTTGGTGCAAGGGAAGTGCTTTCAGTCGCGCCACGTCAGCAGCCGTCAAGCGGCCCTGCCGCTGCCAGTAATCGAGCGCCGGCAAGAACCTGGAGTTCCACAACTGATAGCTGTCCTCGTAACTGCGGCGGGCCGCCTCAGCGCCGTCGCGCGGGGTAATGTTTAAGTTTTCCTTAACCGCTTGTTCCCGGGCCTTCAACAGTTGCTTCATTGCTTCGCGTTGCAGCTCGACATCGGCGCCTTCGATATTTTCAGTTACGTAATCCGCATCTTCCTGAAATTTTGCGACCTCAGCTTCACTAAGAAAAATGCACACCGGCGGAGGCTTAACCTTCTTTGTAGCGATGAACATTGCGCCATAGTCTTCCAGGATGCGCTTGGCGACAGGGTCTGAAGGCGGGCAGATGACGTCCACACTCGTCTTCCTTTTTTTAAGAGCTTCACACAGGACGTCGTAGAAAGCGGCGGACTGGTCTCCGTTGGCGTGTTCGGATGAATTTGTCATTGCTGCGAAACTATTCACTGGCTTTCGACATTTTTTGCTTTGCGATGCAGCAGGCAGAGCCCAAAGCAAAACACTAGCTACCAAAACCAAAAACCTGGCATAGGGGAACCCGAGTCGCATAACCTTTTCGGCTGAACTAGCGGCTGGGGAAGCACGCAAAAATATAATTCCTGATCGAAATTTCGTTGCCTGCAATCGCGGCAGCGATGATAGAGGCGAGGCGTCGCACCGGTCAAACAAGCATTCTTCTTGGCGCCGTCACTTCAGGTCGCGCAGCGGTTCAGGCGGTATACTTGGGCTATGGCTTCGTTGCCCAAATTGATGAAGGAAATTATCGCCGTCTATGAAAAGCACGGATGGCAGTTGCGACGCCTAGTGCTGACCGCCGAGACCCGCATTGATCTGGAGAGTGCTTTGGAATTCGCTGGAGTCGACAAAACGGAATCGGTGTTTGACGCACTGTGGTTTTCGCGTCAATCACAACCAGATCGGGAAGCTTGGGAACTCAGGCTTGCAGCCGAGACACCTTACGCGTTGTTTGAAACATTTGAAGCGGACGAAACTCAGGAGCAGCGCGATGAAATGAGACAGGAAATGGAAGCGCGGATGAGGGAATACCTAAAACGTTAGAAAGCACTATTTTCCATTTATCATTTGACATTTATCATTTGTCATTTGGGAAACACAGGACCAGGAGAGAGGCGATCAGAATCTCACCCGGCATGGCGTGGTGGTACTGACCCTTCCGCCTTATATCGCCTCTCTCCTGGTCCTGTCTTTCCCAAATGACAAATGAGAAATGTCAAATGACAAATTAAAAATGTTTTTTCTTTCCAAGGTTCCCTTCACTCAAACCACACTACTGTTTGCCCATCTTCACCGGTATCTCCAGTTTCTCTTCGCCACGCATCACTACAAGTTTCACGGTGCTGTAAGGCAGCGCGCGCCGCACGCGCGATAAGAACTCCTCACTCGTTCGAATGGGAACGCCGTCAAACTCAATAACGATGTCGCCTGCTTTGACGCCGGCTATGTCAGCCGGCCGGTTCGCAAGCACCTCGCCCAATTTCACTCCGTGCATTTTGGTGTTTGGAATCGGCACCGTTTCGGCATCGCCATCTTCATAACCGAACTGACCGCGACCCTCGGGCCGGTTACGGAAATCACGGTTCAGTTGATCCATCTCGGCGCGCGAAATGGTCGTAAGTTTAGCGGTCCTGGGTTCACCGTCACGCAGATAAACAATATCGAACGTTTGTCCAATCGCCGCCTTCGACAAAATTTCCGTCATCTGGTCGTCAGAGACGACGGGGTGACCATCAACGGTAGTGATGACGTCGCCACCTACTAAGCCCGCTTTATCGGCAGGTGATCCGGGAGGCTCAACATCTCCAAAGGTGACACCGCCTTCAGTCGTGTCGAAGGAATTAACGCCCACCATCGCTCGCGGCCCACTCGTCGCAAACTCGACTCGGACTCCCTGTCGTGCCGGGCGAATGATCGCGGTCAACCCGGCCGCTACAACAAAAAACAAAAGCAAGCCAATAAACATCCAACTCATGCCGCTCAGCCGCCGCTTGCGCTTGCGCATTGGGCCAGCCGGCGAGACAGTCATGCCACCGTACTGCGGCGGAAATTGAGTTGAACGGTTCCCGGGTATGGTGCTGCCGGGAATGTTCTGAAAGCGAACTGTTTCCGTGTATTCAGCCGTGCCTTCACCCAAACGGAAACCGCAGTTGCGGCAGAAGCGAAGCTCCCGCGGCATCGGCGCGTTACAGTTTCCACAATTGGTCACTAAAGGATTTGATTCCGGAGTCATGAGACTTTGCCTTTGGCGCCAGCACTTCTTCGCTTTTTGCGGCGCTTAGAATAGCAGAAACCTATACGCCAAAAGCAGCGCACCGGTTGCATCTAAGCCGAACGACTTGATTCTTCTGAAATCATGCGCGAGTTGGCATAGGGGATGCTGGCAATGCCGCGCAATCGTTGCCAGCCGGTGCGGCATTGGACATTTAACTGATGGCGGCGCAGTATCGCCTAACCTCGTCTTCCCGCACATCGTCGTAGAGTTTGGAGAATCATGTGGAAGTAACTAAAGCACTCGCTGCCTTGCAACCCCTGTACGGGAAAAATAACATCGAAGTAATCACCGTCGATGGCCAACGCGTGCGCGGCATTGTTCGCAGCATGAAGACAACGCAGGCATTAACAACACCCAGCGTAAAGATTGAGTGCGCCGACGGCGAACTGGTGAAGATTCCCTTTCCGGCAATAGCCGAAATCAAAGACCTCAATCCCGCTGGTGAATAGTAAATGGTAAATCGTAAATAGAAGTTCGTATGCGCTGTAGCCGGCCTAACAAGAGACGCGTAAAGGACGAGAGCACGACTATTTACGATTCACGATTTACTATTGACCATTCACGATTTACGGCGCGGTGCGTTATAGTACGCCGTTTAATTTAACCTGGGGGCTTTGATACTTGTCGTTACCCATTGAAGATTTTGGCGGCCGCGTTGCTACTGTCTGGTCCGAACTGCGTCCCGCGACGCGCGGACTGGTTGAAAGTGCCCTCCGAAATCTGCCAGCCCCGGCGCGAAACCTGCCGTACGATTCCCGCGCCGATAATGAGCTTAGTCGATTACTCACGGCACTTGACGAGCGGGCGCAGGAAGCTGACAAGTTGGAACTGGAAAAGGGAAAGCAACTGCGACATGTTGCGGAAACGTGCGCCGCGGTGCTTCAAGAGAAGACTCGCTCAGCGGAGGTGTTCGCGCAATTGGTGAAGCGGGCAGACAGCCAGCGTGACTATAAACGCATTGATGCGCTCGCCGATGCGCTGACTCGTTTCGCTCCAAGTGAGATCTGCGAACTTGCTCGTTCACAGGATGTAGTCGTCCGGGCCCTCGCCAGCGAAACACTGGCACAGATTCCAACCTCAGTGCTAATCGGATTGTTGAGTGATCCGGTGGATTCAGAAATTGCTCGCGATGCCCTGCACCGTCAGGCAACGGAATTTGGTTCAGAAGAAGCGCGTCAAATTATGGGCGCGCTGGACCAGATGAATCTGAATCCGGACGATCTCTGAATAACTAGCCACCCCGAAATATTCAGTTTTTAAGGAATTAGGCGGCTTTTTGACCAATGTCGTGCAGCCG
>DATENN010000070.1:0-2514 GCA_035275045.1 Pyrinomonadaceae bacterium | reverse complement strand
CGATTCGCCGGCTAACTTCTTTCGAGCGAAAATGCGCGGCGCCCGATGCGAGTGAAACATCGGTTTCTCCCGCTACCGCTTCAATGTCGGTGAGTTTTTTGGAAAGCGTCCCCTCGCGCATCTGCGCGCGCAAGCGCTCGAGCGTCTGCTGAAGTTCAGGCCGCAGGACTGCGCAAACTTCTACATCGCAAACTTGATGAGTGCCGCGCGCGAAGTAGCCAAGCTTTTTTGACCGCGGATCAAACTGCCAATCGGCGCGCGAACGATATTGCCACTGATTCGGCGAAGGGACCATCACTATGTCCGGGCGTTTTTCAATGCGGCTGATGCGATGAAAGCAATCAAGAATGATTTCAACCTTCGCGGCCAGTTGCGCTTCGTATTCAAGCTGCTGAAAGTCACAACCGCCGCAAATTCCAAAATAAGGGCAGGGCGGTTCTACCCTGACCGGTGAAGGTTTTACCACTTCAACAATCGACGCGAAGCCAACCGAGCCACGCTTTCGTTGCACCTGCACGCGCAAAATGTCGCCCGGTGCGGCGAGGGCGACAAACAATGTCAGGCCCTGATCGTGAGCGAGACCAAAACCGCCGGGTAACAAGCGTTCGATCTCTACAAGATTCTTATCTGGTTGTGCGGCCGTTTCCATCGGGGAGAACTGTTCCAATCAAAGATAAAACAAACTAAGTCGCGGTATATCAAAAAGATCGCGCATGCGCTTGAGTATAAGATTACTTTTCGTTTGCTCGTAGATGACGGGCTCCATCTGTTTGCGATACGGCTTTAATTGATGTTCGACTTCTTTTGTAGCTGCTTCAATATGTTCCTGAGGAGCAACCGTCAGCAGCACATCGCTTAACATTCGCTCGATCGACGTAAGTGACAATTCCAATTTTTGCGCATCAGGGACATTCGTCTCTGCGAAATCCGCTGCGAGTTCAGCCAGCATGTCGCCGGCACGCGCCAGCGCTTCCGCGAGTTCATCGTGTGCAAGTTGTTTCCGCTTCTTCGCCGCGACTGCCAAACCTTCCTGTCCGCGTTTTAAGTGATCGAGAATTGCCGCGCGCTGAAAAGGTAACTGTTCGGCCGCCTCAGCGTTATCGGCGTTCGAACCCACATGTGCCTCGAGCCATTCGGCATATTGAGCTTCAATTTCCTCCTGGCAATACAGCAGACTTTTAACCGAGCGCTTACGCGGTTTTGATTCCCACGAATCGAACGACTTTTCAATACCGCGCAATACAACATGCAAGGGCACATTGATCTCTTTCCAGCTTTCGATCAAGGCCCAGTCGATCGGGCTCAGAAGCAAATGCTTGCCGCGACGGCGAATGAATGCGTCTTCTATTTCGGTGAAGTAATTAAAGTAATTCAACTATTGCGATGAGCGTTGACTACGCTCATAAACCAATCTCAAGCCCTCAAGCGTCAGTGTTTCATCGACAAGCTCGATGTATTCGGAACCGGTGGCGATTAACGACGCGAGTCCTCCGGTTGCAATCACGCGCGGCTTTGAACCCATTTCGCTAATCATTTTTCGCAGCACTCCATCGACCAGACCGACAAAACCATGATATAGGCCCGATTGCATCGCCGTGATCGTTGAAGAGCCAATCACTTTTTGCGGCCGCCGAATATCAACGCGAGGTAACTTTGCTGTACGTTGAAACAGCGCGTCCGATGAAACCGTGATTCCGGGCGTAATCACGCCGCCGAGGTATTCAGCATTCGAATTGATAGCATTAAACGTCGTCGCAGTTCCGAAATCTACGACGATGCACGGCGCTCCATATTTCGAAATAGCCGCCACAGCGTCGACGATTCGATCAGCGCCCACGTCAGCCGCCGGCTCGTACAAAATTTTCAAGCCTGTATCAGCGTTATAGTCGACGAACAATGGCGTCAGGTGGAAATACGTCTCGGCCATTGTCTTCAGCGTGTAATTCAACGGCGGAACTACGGAAGCGACGGCTATCGCGTTGATGGTCTTAAAGTCGAGTCCGGCAAGCTCAAACAGATTTCGAGAATGCACGCCATACTCGTCGACCGTACGCTCGCGCGCCGTGGTCAAACGCCAATGGGCCATCAATTCGGCGCCATCAAAAACGCCTAGTGACGTATTCGTGTTGCCAGCGTCAATAACTAAGAGCATGTTGGATCGTTCTCGCGCCCGGTCTGCGCAGAATATCTTCAATCGCATCTACGGCGAGCACCGCGCCATCTTCTTTTGCAACGCCACGGCCGACTTCGGCCGCGTTTGTCTCGTATTGCTCGTCAATCAAAAGTGCTCGCAGGTGCTTCGTTGCAAGTGCAGCATTGTAGCGCGGACGCGGCAGGACACGCGCGCACCCCAACCGTTTCACCCTCTCAGCATTATCAAATTGATCATGAGCATGCGGAACGATCAATTGCGGCCGGCCCGAACGCATTGCCTGGCCCGTCGTTCCCACTCCACCCTGGTGGACGACTGCGCGCGCTCGGGATAAGACGGTTCCGAACGGAGCATACTCGAAA
>DATENN010000069.1:0-2556 GCA_035275045.1 Pyrinomonadaceae bacterium | reverse complement strand
AGATCAATCTCCGGAAATACATTTGAGTGCGGGTCCGTGCGGCCCACCAGGTTGTTATCTTTCTGAAGCACAAACGACGCATCCAGTTCGGTGGTTCCGGCAACAACTAATTTCGCAGTTTGTCGTACCGCATGTAGCGCTGCACTCGAACCGACTCCGGCGGTTGGTTGTTTAGCGCCGCAATGCGCGCAGAAAACGTCATCGGCTGCGATCCGGCCACCGCAGAAACCACAGAAGACCGTCTGCACTTGCGTTGTTTCAGTACCGACCTGGGGTCCGGAACCATAAGTGAGTTCGCCGCGCATCAATTTTTCGAGGTGACCTGCTAACGCATCGCGCATTTGCCCGGCTGAGGGAAAACGATCTTCAGGCTTGTATTCGACAGCGCGCATCAGAATCATTTCCATCTCGCTTGAAATCGATGGTGCGATCTGACGCGGTCTCGGGTTCTTCTGAAAATCAAAAATCAATAGCGGGTTGTCCTGCGGATCGGAACCTGTCAACAGGTGAAACATGGTGGCGCCTAAACTGTAAACGTCTGAACGTGGCTCAACGCGACCGCCAAACAACTCGGGCGGGGCATAACCCATCGTGCCGACCGCGGTTACTCCCTTCTCTTCCTGTTTCACCCAGCGCGCAATACCAAAGTCGATCAACATCACGCGGCTGGTGTTGCCGTCGATCATCAGGTTAGCCGGCTTCAAATCTCGATAGATTATCGGCTTCGGCCGCGTGTGCAGGTAATGAAGCACGTCAGCGGTTTGCATGCCCCAGTCCGCAACCGTCTTTTCATCCACGCGTCCGCCCGGCGCGCTGCGCAGTCGCGAAGCCAGGTCGCCACCGGCGATGAATTTCATCACCAGATAAAACCGTCCCAGCTTTTCATCGTAGAAATAGTCGTAGATCGTTGGAATCGAGGGATGCTCTAAGGAAGTCAACAGCAGCGACTCGCGTTTAAAGTCTCCGATCGCTTTCTCATGCTGGGTGGGATCAAGATGAGCTTCGACCATCTCTTTTACCGCGCGCGGCGCATCGCCGAGATTGCGATCTTTAGCGAGATAAACCGCGCCCATGCCGCCGCCGCCAATGCGTCGAACTATTTCGTAACGTTGGTTCAGGACACTGCCCGGATCGAGCTGTTTAATGGTGGGTTGGCGGCCGCCGGTGTTGCCCTTCTTAACGGTGTGCTTTACGAAGTTGTCGCCGGTTGAACTCCCGCCGAGTGCGTCGGAATAGGCGGCGCCACTCTCGACGGAGGTTTCACCTGTCGATGCGGAAGCGGTCTCGGTCGCCGCCGGAGACGGTGTTTCGGCAGACTGCTGCGTGCCGCAGTTGCGACAGAAACCTTCGCCCGGCGCTACCGGTGTTCCGCATTCGAGGCACGAAGACATGTTGACCTTATGAACTAATCCTTTACCGTTTCTGTTGCAGACTGGTGACTTTAGTGAATAACGCGGAAGCGCAAAAAAGTTTTTCCAACGATGATTTCATCGCCATCATTGAGCACCTGCCGCGTGCCAGGCAGCAGTCGCTTGCCACGGTTTACAAACGTCCCATTGGTTGAACCGAGATCTTCGAGAAAATATTGGCCGTCACGATAGATGATGCGGGCATGGCGACGCGAGACCTTTGCTTCCGGGTCATCGCTGTCTAAATCCACATCCGGAAAGACGCCGCCGTCCGCGTCCCAACGGCCTATCTGAGATTCCATTGCGCTCAACGCAAAATGTTTACCGGCAGATTTCCCACGCTCAATTACGAGTTTCGCGTGAGGTTGATCGGACGTTGCGCCGGCCGGCGAACGGTTCATTGCAGCCGCCCCCTTGGCCGCTGCTTCCGGACGTGGCGCTGCTGATGGAGTACGCGAGCCGTTTTGTCCGTCCGATTGCGGCTTGAATTGGGCGCCGCTCCGTGTTGTCGAATTCGGCCGCAGCGCTGCTCCACACTCGTCACAATACTGCGAACCGTCGAGGTTCTCAGTTTTACACCTTTCACACGTTATCATCGGTTTTTCGGGAGTTTGCGACTAGCAGCCAATTCGCGATAGATTCTCACTCTTGAACGGCCGGAACCAAGCCGAGAACGGTGGCTCATTCTACCCGAAACTATTGGGCGCGCCAATCTTGCAGCTTTTTGCGAGCACCCTCTTTAGAACGCAGACTATCAGTTTACGATTGGCCTTTAACGCGACGGAAACTACAGTTTGCATTACGAAAACCAGGTCTGGCACTGCAGGTCTTTGCGAACGCCAACGCGCGCTTTCACAATCAACTGTGATTGCTTATCTTTGCGTCACCAGTAACGCCGCGCACCACCAGCGCCCTCGTCCCGACACGATGACGATATATGCGCATAATTGAAACTGTTTAGCGATTTTTGACGTAAGAGTTAGTCGAACGGATTGTCATGCAATTCTGCGCCGCTTTACCGGCGGTTCGAACGGTAGGAACCAGAACATAAAACCCCCTCAACGAAGGACGAAGTTATGGCTTTGACGCGAAAGAAAAAGATTGTAATCGCAGTTTCTGCGGTCGCTTTGCTCGCGCTGATTATTAT
>DATENN010000068.1:0-4749 GCA_035275045.1 Pyrinomonadaceae bacterium | reverse complement strand
TATCCGTAGAGCGTTTCAGCAATGCGAGTGTCCGGGTTCGAGTTATCACACGCTGACCACATGCCGCGCTTACAGAAGAAGCATTTGCCGCATGAGATGGTGAAGGGCACGACCACGCGGTCGCCAATTTTTAGATTCGTGACTGCGTTGCCGAGTTCGACTACCTCGCCCATGAATTCGTGGCCAAGGATGTCCCCCTTCTGCATGGTGGGAATGTAACCATCATACAAATGCAGATCTGAGCCACATATTGCTGTCGTTGTTATTCTAATGATCGCGTCGCGCGGATTTAGAATCTTAGGATCGGGAACATTCTCGACGCGAACGTCATACTTGCCGTACCAGCATAGTGCTTTCATTTTCCTTCTCCTTTAAGCCACTTCCTGGCCGGCGACGCGTGACATTTCCTTGACCGGCGCTTTGTTCGCTAGTTTGTTTGCTTTGCGATCGGACGCGTTATCCTGGTCCTCTAATTGTTCACGGCCCGAAGTCTGGCCCTCGATGGTGGGAATCTCTCCCGTCTCAACGAGCTGTTTCAGGCGCTTCAAATTTTTTTCAACCAATTGGCCCGGCTCAGAACCAAAAAGTTTGGCGAATAGTTGTGCGGCTTTGCCTCCCGGCGGGTTGTAATTCAATGTGACCTTAACGTAGGTTCCGCGACCGCCCGGGGCCTGTTCGAAATGAACCGAACCCGCGTTGGTTATGTCAGCGTCGCCAATCGAGCGCCACGCGATCAACTCGTTTTCTTTTTCGTTATAGATCTCGGCATCCCATTCAACTCGCTTACCGCCCGGTCCGTTGGCGACCCAATGCGAGTGACCTGCATCCAGTTCTCGAACAGATTCGAGCCCTTCCATGAACCGCGGCAGGTTTTCAAAATTGCGCCAAAACTGATAAAGCGTCGCCGGCGATTCGTTGATGGTAATCGATTTCTCGATGTGCACATCGCGGGCGACATCGTCGGTGTGTTCGCCGGCCGTATTCGCGGTGTTCACGCCAAGCGCGCGATAGACTTCGCATTGGCCACTCGCCCCTCGATACAGCAGTGCCGCGCCTAAAAGACCAAGTGCTGTATTCAGCTTTGAGCGGTTCACGAGCGCATATCCAATCAGCGCGCCGCCGCCAATCGCGCTCGCAATGCGCTCAGCTTTGCCTACATTAGTTCGGTTTCCACCGGAATCAGCCGGCGCCGCCAGTTGGTTTGTCGATTTCTCGTCGAAAGTTACTTCCCAGGTATCCATGTTTCCCCCCTCAGTATTTGAATAAAAGCGTTAGTCGACACGGCGGAACGCTTGCGCACAAACCGTAGTCTTCCGGTACAAGCGTTCCGATTAGCTGTTCTTTTTCGTGAGCAACGCGCGAGAACTGCATACGTATCCGCCAAAACTTTTTTACCAGTAAACGCAGGTGCAAAGGGAGTGCCGTAGCCGAAGCGAAGGTCGCACTTAGCGCTTGTTGCTTTGGCCTTTAAGTTGCTCGTGCGTTTTCTAAAAACGTCTGCGTGAAATCAAGGTGTTTCCACTTTCATTAGGAGGAAGAGGGATGAGAACGACGTTGGAACTTTTCATAGTGCTCAGTGCGATTTTTCTGCTTGGATTTCAAACGCTGCATGCCAGTTCGCTTCCGGCCGACGAAGACTTTGCAACGAACGCAGCGAAGGGCGGCCAAATGGAAGTCGAACTCGGACGGCTGGCGATGCGTCACGGCCGTAACCGGGCTGTGCGAAGCTTTGGCCGTCGCATGGTGACTGACCATACGCGAGCGGGTAACCAGTTAAAGGCGTTGGCGCGAAGAAAGGGAGTAACACTGCCGTCCGCAATGGATGCGGAAGGTCAGGCGGAAATGGATCGCTTGTCTAAGCTGCGGGGCGCCGAATTTGATCGTGCCTACATGGAATTGATGGTCAGCGACCATGAAAAAGACGTTGGCGAGTTCGAAACTGAAGCCAGCAGCGGCGCCGATGCGGACTTTAAGGCATTTGCGGCGAAGACGCTGCCAACGTTGCGCACGCATTTAAAGCTGGCGCAATCAACTGCTGCAAAAGTGAAATAAAAAGGCGATTCAGGTCGAGCTGCGCGGGTCAGTGCGTTCACCTGCGTGCAGCCGAGCAGAGGGCATGTGGGATTGTCGAGGACGCGTGCCAAATGCCTTTGCTTATCAGGACAAAAAAATAGAGCGGCAACGTCCTCACCCCGCCGCCGCTCTCTCGCATAGCTAAGAATCCGAGGACTCAATTAGCTATACCGGGGTGAGGCATCCAGCCATCACCCAGTTGGTGACTTTATACAACGGCAGACGGGCGGGCGCAACACCGACGCAAAATTTTTTTTGCACATTCCATGTACGCTTGAGTACAGACGTGGACCATGAGATAACTAATACTTGAAAGCTCTCCTCATACTAACCTCTATGTCTTATCAAAGCTCCGTCCGTACCGCACCATTGCGAGATAACACCCGCCGGCATCACCGCAGACACCGCCGCCATTGCCCAAATTGCAAAGAAATCTGGTCGAAATGGACTTTAACGTGCCCACGATGCGGCCGCCGAACTTCAACTCGGACCGTGGCGATTATTGTAGGGGCGCTACTGTTAGCGATTGTGTTTCTAAAGGCGCTGGGAGTTTTCTGAAACGGCGCGCGCGCGTGAAATCTATTCCACTTCTTCGAGCGGCCAGATGTTGACGCTGACTTCCTCAGCATAATGCGCTAACGGTTGGCCCTGCGGTTTGGGCAGGCCGTCTGCTGCGAAAATGTCAGTGTCAAAACTAAGCAATTCAGCTTGTTGCAAAGGCCACGGCTGGTGATAGATCCGAGCGCGATAGATCGTTTCCTCGTCGGCCGTGTATAGGCAATAACGTTCAGTTAGAAAAAATTCGCGCGAACCCGGCTGGGATTGAGGTAGCGGTTTTCCGATTTTCCACGACGCAGATAATTGGGCCGGCTTTTCATCGTCGCGGTGTAATTCATAGGTTATCTCGTCGCCTTCCTGCTCGAACGAAATATCGGCATTAAAATACGGTAAGCGGAAGAAGGTTCGCGCTGCGAGAACGGCAGCGGAGCTGTTCGCATCGAGCGACAAAAACCACACGCCGGGCACGCCATCAAGGTGAACGTACGTGCGGACATTCAATTCCTCCATCGAGTTGAGGCCCGGAATAGCCGGAACGAACGGCGGGAAAGCGCGAATGTCCCACATCGTGAACGGCGTTATCGCCAGCCACGCTGAATCTCCGTAGAGATCAAGGTCCAATGGTTCCGGGATAAACGGACGCAGCCATTGTTCGGGAACACGCCAGTGAATGAACAAGAGCTTGCCCCAGGTTTGGTGCATGATCGGCTGTCCATCGGGCCGGTGCCGAATCGCCAGCCGATCCGGGTCTGTAACTATTCGTGCCATCTTTTACTCGCGCAGAGAATAATAAAGACCAGCTTACTGTGCCAGCAGTTTCTGCACGTTGTTGCGCGAAGTTGCGACGCGTGTGTTCTTTTTAGGTGTTGCCACTCGTTCGATACCCAAGAGCGCGTTGAGTGCCGCACGTTCGCTCGGCTATAATTCAGTTCCCCCAACGATGGTTGCCAAAACGTTCCGTGTTCAAGTTTGCACAGTGCGTCACTTGTGCTCAACGAGTCCGCTGCCCGGTCAGTTGAAAACTTCCGCTGTCAAGAATTGACCCGATCAAGCTTCAATAAATCGGACTACGCGCTGATAGCTCTAGCCGTCGCGATCATCTATTTTTCGGCGGCTGAGTTCGGCCTCAGCCTCGCATCCGTCCACACCAATGTCTCTCCAATCTGGCCGCCGACCGGCGTTGCCATTGCGGCATTGCTTATTTTTGGACGCCGTTACTGGCCGGCAATTCTCCTCGGCGCGCTTGGCGCAAACCTGCTAACCAATGTCCCGGTTGCTACCTCTGTCGGCATAGCTATTGGAAATACTTTAGAGGCAGTGACGGCGTGGTATTTGTTGCGCGGGCGGCCGCTGGAAAAAAGATTTAGCTCCATCAGCGGGGTGCTGCAGTTTGTGCTGTTCGCGGTCGTTTTGAGTCCTGCTGTCAGCGCGACGATCGGTACGTTCAGTTTATGCGCCGGCGATGCAGCTCCGTGGGCCAACTTCACGAATCTCTGGTTGACGTGGTGGCTTGGCGACGGGTTCGGCGCATTAATTGTCGCGCCGTTCCTGGTCTCGTGGGCCTTACCTTCAAAAATAGACCGCACCTACATAGCAGAAGGCCTGCTGCTATTAATACTGCTGTTCGTGGTTTCCATGAGCATCTTCGCCGGCTGGATTCCAGGACGACGGCAGGATTATCCGCTTGAGCATCTATGCCTGCCGTTTCTTGTTTGGGCGGCGTTGCGCTTTGACCAGCGCTGGCTAAGCTCGACGATTCTCTTGCTTTCAAGCGTCGCAGTCGTCGGCACTTCACGGGGCTATGGTCCCTTTATTCAGGCGTCGGCGAATGAATCGTTGCTATTGCTGCTGCTATTCGTCGGCGCGAGCAGCCTGATGGCGATGGTGCTGCACGCAGCGATCGTTGAGCGCCAGGCTGCTGAAGTAGAAAAACTCAGTTTGAGCGCGGAAATTGAAATGCATCGAGAGCGCGTAGCGGACATCGTCGCGCATGTCCCCGGCGTCGTGTGGGAAGCGTGGGGCGAACCCAACGATACCACCCAACGCATTAACTTCGTAAGTGATTACGTTGAAGAAATGCTTGGCTATAGTCAGGAAGAGTGGCTATCTACGCCTAAC
>DATENN010000067.1:0-19262 GCA_035275045.1 Pyrinomonadaceae bacterium | reverse complement strand
CATAATCGTCAGCGAACTTGAACGTCTCTTTATCGTTGCGGCCGGAAATAACAAGGCGAGTATTCGGATCGGCTTTCACGCCCACCAATGAAACGGGTTGAAAGAAGCTGCCGTTCGCACCGGCTCCCTTTAAGCCGAGCGCTTCCATCTGGGTGGCAATGTAGCTCGCCGCGATCTCTCCACCGCGCGCGCCTGTGCCGCGCCCTTCCAACAAATCGCTGGACAAAAATTTGATATGAGCGCGGATCGCATTCTCGTCAAGCGACAGGTTGGCGCGTCCGCGTCTTTGCGCGAAACCATTGGCGGCGAGCATAGCCACCAAAACAACTACGATTGCACTTTGAAAGCTTTGTAACCTTGTCCGCATCGTTCACTCCTTACCGGTTATCAGGGCCATGGCCTCAGCGCGCGTGCGCGGATCACTTCGAAATCCTCCCAGCACTGCGGAGGTGACGGTTTTAGCATCGGACTTGCGCACTCCACGCAATGTCATGCAGGTGTGTGACGCTTCAATCACGACCATCACGCCCAGCGGTTTAAGCCCTTCGAATAATGTATTCGCTATGTCAGTAGTCAAACGTTCCTGCAGTTGCAAGCGGCGCGAAAATGTTTCCGCGAGTCGCGCCAGTTTTGAAATGCCGACGATGCGCCCTTCGCGCGGGATGTAGGCGATATGACACTTGCCGACGAAAGGTGCCAGGTGATGTTCGCACATCGAAGCGATGCTGATATCTTTAACGATCACCATCTCGTCGTGTTTGTCGCCGGGCAAAGGCACGACGTGCTGCGCCGGATCCTCTCGCATTCCCGCGGTTAGTTCGATAAACATCTCCGTGACCCGGTGCGGCGTTTCAACCAGACCCGCACGTTCAGGGTCCTCGCCCAGTCCTTCAAGGATGAGACGAACACCTTGCGCGATTAATTCACGATCAACCTCGGGATAGGCCGAGTCGGCTTGTTTTTCTTCTGAAAATTTCGTAGCCATGCTCGTTAACGTTTCCAGCAGTCATCAACGTTTGCGTCTGGCGAATGCTGCTCGGGCTGCTTCCTCGACGACACGCAGCGGCACTTTGGCGTGCAACGCCGCACTGCGGCACTGTTCATATTCCGGCATTTCCTTAGCAATGTGCCCATTCATTTGCGCTACTTTAACATCGATCAGACCATACTGCGTTTCGACCGTGATCGTCTCTCGAGCGAGCGCAAGCCTATTGACTGCGAAAGTGCGAATACCGAGCGTCGTTGTCTCTGAGAAAAGAAGATCGATTAGTCTCTCACGGTCTTGTTCCCGGGAAAGCACCGACAACAACACGCCCGGCCGGTTCTTCTTCATTTGAATCGGCGTGAAATAACAGTCGAGTGCTCCAGCATTGAAAGCGAGTTCCATTACGTGTCCAAATAGCTGCGGCGACATGTCGTCAACATTCGTCTCCAGCATCCACAATTCTTCGCCGCTTTGCTGCTCGGGCTGGGTTTCGCCAATCAGCACCCGCAACACGTTGGGAAACTTTTCGTACTCCCGAGTCCCGGCTCCGTAGCCCGTTTGTTCGAGTTTCATGTGGGGCGCCGCGCCGAATTCATCGCATACGGTCGTGATTATCGCAGCGCCGGTCGGCGTCAGTAATTCGCCTGCGATGTCGGTCGAATAGAAAGGCGCTCCCTTCAACAATTCTGTAACCGCGGGTGGCGGGACGGGAAAGCGGCCGTGATCCATATCGATTGTGCCGCTGCCTACGTGCAATGCTGAAGAAGTGAACTTTTCGATTTGCAGCAACTCAAAACAAATTGCCGCTCCGACCACGTCGATGATCGCGTCCAGCGCTCCGACCTCGTGAAAATGCACGCGCTCGATCGGTTGGTTGTGCACCCGAGCCTCTGCCTCAGCCAGCCGCGAGAAAATTTTCGCCGCGCGCTGCTTTACGCCGTCTGACAGCCTCGACTCATAAATTATTTTAAGAATGTCGGAAAGATGGCGATGAACATGTTCATGCGCCGTTTGCACGCGGGCATATGTCGCACCGATCCCGGATCGATCTACCGCCTGAAAATCGATTGCATAGCCCTCGATCCCCAAACGCGCCAACTGTGCTTTCAGATCATCGGGATTAACACCGGCCGCCACCAGAGCGCCGAGAATCATGTCCCCGCTGGCGCCGGCAAAACAATCGAAATGAAGAATCTTCATAAGCGGGTGAATCGTGAACAACAATCCATCGTCATAGTGAAGCACAGGAACCAGCACGAATGTGGTTCCATCTAATGTAACTAACGATTGCTGTCTAACGATTTGCAAACGATTGTCCGAGCGCAAGACAAAAGTGTCAAGGAATGCCTGAGACGGTGGGCTGATGCTGATGCAGTTTGAAGCGCTTGGTTCAGAGTTCAAGCTGGCGCTTGTATTTTGGCGGACACTCAGCAGCCTAACGGCTGAACTCTGAACTGCAGCCTCGAACTGAACAGTATCCAACATTCTCTCGAACGTTGAGATTGCCACGGCGTGAGCTATACTCTGCGCTTTTCCGGAGATTCCGATTTTGTACCTGCAAACAACGTGACTCTTCTTTCGCTTCAAACTCAACTTAAAGACGTCGTCCGCAAAGCAGCGGCAGAATTTTTCGATGTTGAACTCGATCAGTTCAACGCTGAAACTCCACCGCGACCTGAGCTGGGCGATCTGGCGTTCCCTGTTTCTTTCGAACTCGCAAAATTGATCAAGCAATCTTCAGGAGTAAAAACAGCTCCGCGCTCCATTGCCGAGCAATTGAAATCCAAGCTGGAAGCGATCCCCGAAGTTGAACGCGTGGAAGTCGCAGGCGCTGGTTACGTAAACATCTTCTTCAATCGTGCGACGTTGCTTAGTTTGTTTAGTGCGCCGCAGATTCCCACTGAACCGCCGGCAGAAATGTCAGCCGTCGATCGTCCGAAGAAGATGGTTGAGCACACCAGTATCAATCCCAACAAAGCAGCGCACATCGGCCATGTACGCAATGCGGTACTCGGCGATACGTTTGTCCGCGTGTTGAAAGCTGCGGGCGAGCGGGTCGAGGTGCAAAACTATATCGATAACACCGGTGTTCAGGTTGCAGACGTAGTGGTCGGCTTCAGTGAGATTGAAAAGCTGACGCTCGACCAAATCAAGACACTCGACGAATCGCTGGGGCCCGAGAACGCGTTCGATTATTACTGTTGGGATCTCTACACGCGCGTCGGTGCGTTCTATCGCGATGGTGCTGACGGCGAGATGAATCCGGAAAAACTAAAGTTGCGCAGCGACGTGTTGCACGCGATCGAAGCAGGCGACAATCCCACCGCGGAACTGGCTGATTATGTGGCTACACGTAATGTCGAACAAATTCTTAACACGATGGAGCGGTTGGACATTCGTTATGATCTGCTCGCTAGAGAATCCGATATCCTTCATCTCCATTTTTGGGACCGCGCGTTTGAGCTGATGAAAAGCGCGGGCGTCATACGTTTTGAATCTCAGGGCAAGCACGCTGGCTGTTGGGTGATGCCCTTCGAATCACACACCGGCACCGACGAACACGAATCCGACAAGATCATTGTTCGCTCTAACGGGACCGTCACCTACACCGGGAAAGATATCGCGTACCAATTGTGGAAACTCGGGCGGCTGGGTTTGGACTTCAATTACAAACCGTTCCGATCTTATAGCGATGGACAGGTTACGTGGGTGACCACCACCTTGCCGAACTCTGAAGTACTGCCTGAATTGCCGCGTCCGAATTTTGGCGGCGGCGTCAAGGTCTATAACGTCATCGATTCGCGCCAGGCTTATCCGCAGGAAATTGTGGCGCGCGGTGTGGTTGCGCTGGTGCCCGAAATTGGCGAAGACGCGAGTGTGCATTTTGGCTATGAGATGGTCGCGTTATCGCCTGCTGCTTGCGCTGAACTGGGAATTGAATTGAGCGATGAGGATCGCGCCCGTCCTTATATCGAGATGAGCGGTCGAAAAGGGCTGGGTGTAAAGGCAGACGATCTAATTGACCGGCTCGAACAAGATGCGTTGACGGAGGTGCAGTCACGGCATCCGGATTTATCTTCAGAAAAACAAATCGCCACGGCGCATGCAATCGCTGTCGGGGCGCTGCGATATTTTCTGTTGAAGTTCACACGAAATTCCGTCATTGCTTTTGACTTCAACGAGGCGCTTTCGTTCGAGGGTGAAACCGGACCGTACTGCCAGTACGCAGCCGTCCGCGCGAATTCCATCTTTCGAAAATTGGACGACGAAGCAATCCGCGCGGCCACTGCGTTAATCGGTGATTCGCGAAACGCTGCGCGAATTTCAGAAGTATTCGCAGGCGAAGCGGGCACGGAAATTTGGTCGCTGTTGATGCTGGCCGAGCGTTTGGAAGAAGCCATTTCACAATGCGCCGCCTCGGCGGAACCCGCAAACCTCGCGAAATACACTTTTACGCTGGCGCGCGCTTTCAATCTTTTCTATCACCGTCATCGGATCATCGCCGAGGAAGACCAAGTTAAGAAGGCAGTCCTGATTAGCGTCGCGAATATTACCCGTCGCCGGCTGACCGCCGCGCTGGCGACGCTTGGCATCGCCGTCCCGGAGAGAATGTGATTAGAGACGGCGAAATTAATTCTCCAGACTGAACGTGACTGCGCTAGTCCAGTCGGTAATTGCAACTTGGCGTTTGGCAATATCAGTCCCAACTGTACTTTTAATTAAGCCTCAGAGTATAAAAGCAGCATGCTGATTGTGATGAAGCCGGACGCGACCGACAGCCAGATTGAGGCGGTCGTACGCGCGATCGAACAGCTCGGGTACCGAGCTCATTCAATGGCGGGCGCGGCTCGCACGGCTATCGGCGTCACTGGCAATTCAGGCGCAATCGATCCGGCGCATTTCGAAAACCTGGCCGGAGTTTCCGAAGCCATTCGCGTTAGTAAGCCGTACAAATTAGTCACGCTGGACATGCGCAGGGAAAGGACAGTCGTTCGCGTTGGCGACGCCGCCATTGGTAACGACGAGCTGGCAATTATTGCTGGTCCGTGCGCGATTGAAAGTCGCACTCAGGCGTTTACGATCGCCGAAGTTGTTAAGCGAAGCGGGGCGCGATTCTTCCGTGGCGGCGCGTTTAAGCCGCGAACTTCGCCGTACGCATTTCAGGGGCTCGGCGAAGACGGTCTGAAGATTCTCGCGGAAATTCGTGAAAACTTTGGGTTGAAGATCGTTACTGAAGCCCTGGATGAACCTGGCGTAGATCTGGTTGAGCGATATGCGGATGTAATTCAAATTGGAGCGCGCAGCATGCAAAACTTCACTTTGCTGCGACGCGCGGGCAAGTCTTCCCTGCCCGTGCTGTTAAAGCGTGGCCTGTCCGCAACGTTGGATGAATGGCTACTAGCCGCCGAGTACATTATGGCGGAAGGCAACTATCAGGTGATTCTTTGCGAGCGCGGCATTCGCACTTTCTCGCAGCACACGCGCAACACGCTCGACCTCGCTGCTGTTCCCGCAATTAAACGCGTGTCGCACTTGCCGGTCATAGTCGATCCTTCACACGGCACCGGCAAGAACTACATGGTTACGCCACTTGCCCGCGCGGCTGTAGCTGTCGGCGCCGACGGTTTGATTGTCGAAGTACACGATCAACCAGCAACTGCGCTTTCAGATGGAGCGCAAGCCCTGACACTTGATCAATATGACCGATTGGTGAGTGAGGTACGCGCGATTCACGAGGTGACCGCGCCGGCGCCTGTTGCTTAGCTCGAAGCTTTTTTAATCTCTCCCGCGAGTACTTTTGGCAATTCTGTGAAGAAGACTGACCGCGGCATTACCTGATCGTATCCGGCCTGGACCGCCTTCCGCTGCAACTCCGCTTCGACATGAGAAAAGAAACCGACGACGGGCGTGCCAGCTAGTTTTTCGTTTGCCTTTAATTCGGCGCCCAACTCAATCGGGTCTACTTTCGCATGTTGTAAATCAACGACGATGATATCCGGAACGTTATCAGCAATGCTTGAGCGCAGCGCATCGAGCCCGCGCGGAAACGCGGCTACCATGCCCAAAGCTTTGGCGGTGGCACGGACTTTTGATGCCAGAAACATATCATCGATGACAGCAATCACTGTTCGGATCATAGTTGGTGTGAGCGGCTGCGAAACTCGGACGTCAATCAGGGCGTGTCCGATTTATATCACTTTGAATTTGTTTGGAGTTGTCGATCTGGATCAATTCGCGTAAAGATCGCTTGCGATGGTAACGGCCATACCCCCGCTAAAAGATTCCGAGCTTATTGAGTTTGGAAATGCCAACCGTGCGCGGCCGGACGGCAACCCCTCCAAAATCGTCGTGGCATCATACAACATTCGTTATGCGGTCGGCCGCTTTTTGATTGGAAGTGGGTTACTTCGAAAAGCCGGCGTTACAAGTCATCGTCTACGGCCGGTCCACGTAGGCGAAAATATTCACCGGGCTGCCGAAGCTTTTCGATCTAATACACTCATGCCGGCGCCCGCAATTTTGGCGCTGCAGGAAGCCGACAAGCACACGCGTCGAGCGGGAGGCCATCACGTCGCGCGAGAATTAGCGGACACGCTGGACATGAATTGGATACACGTTCCAGCGGGAATTCCGCGCGGTCAAGCGCCGGCGGACAGGCAATGGTGGCTTAATTTTGAAGAACAGATCGGTTTGCAGGATGCAGGTGACACCGGTGTGGCACTCCTCAGCAAATATCAGTTGGCAGACATAACCCGCATCGACTTGCCGTGGCACGAATGTCCCTGGCGGCCGCGTGTGGCAATGGCTGCAACCGTGAACTTAGGCGGCAAGGAATTGCGAATTCTTAATGCTCATGTTGATCCGCATGCCGCCGTCGGTGGCCAACTCGAACAAGTGGAGGTGCTTCTCACTGAAGCGGAAAAACATCAGGGTCCGCTGTTAATTGCCGGGGACTTCAACACTTTGTCAAAGAAGAAATGCGTGGAGACCCAAGCGTTCATGCAGCAACGGGGATTTCAGTCGGCGATTCCCATCGGAACCGCGACCTGGCGCGGCGCCGGAATTCGCTTACATGCTGATTGGATTTTTTATCGCGACGTCAGCGTGTCACGCTGGGGCGTGGCGCGGCCTCTAAACGTGTCGGACCATTGGCCCATCTGGGTCGAGGTGGAACCAAACCAACAAATGAACGGGGTCGCCAAACTGTGAACGCAGACCTTATTACGAGTAAGGACAATTCCCTGCTGCGCGAGGCGCGCGCGGTGCGCGATGGCAAGATCGATGAAATGATCTTCGTTGAAGGATTGCGGCTTTGTGAAGAAGCGACGAAATCTGACTTAAAAATCCATGCGGTGATCTTTTCTGATGAGCTGGCGCAAAAGCCAAAACCCGCTGAACTGCTCGAACGGTTCGCGAAAGCCAGCGACCGCGTCGCCAGCGTTTCCGAAAAGCTTCTGGCTTCGATCTCTTTCAGTAAGACTCCGCAGGGTGTAGTGATGCTGGCTTCGCGACCGGCAATGTCTGAAGAACATCTCGCCTCGAAACAGGCCGATCGTCCGCTTCTGGTCGTTATGCATCGCATTACTAATCCAGTGAATGTTGGCGCCATTCTTCGCACAGCCGAAGCCACCGGTGTGACCGGCGCGATCGCGACCGAAAACGCAACCGATCCGTTTTCGCCGAAAGCATTGCGCGGTGCTATGGGCGCGGCGTTCCGATTACCCATCTGGTTTCGCCCCTCTTATGCGAAAGTGATCGAGTGGTGCAGCAGCCGAAATATCAAGACGGTGTGTGCCGATCTTCACGCCTCGCAAACTTTTACCGAGATCGATTGGAAAATACCGCGGGCGTTGATACTGGGACCGGAGACAAGCGGCCTAAGCGCGGCTGAAATCGCTCAGGCATCGGAATCAACCCAAATCCCCATGCGCGAACCGGTAGAAAGTTTAAATGTTTCGGTAGCCGCCGGTGTCTTGTTATACGAAGCCGCGCGCCAACGGTCACTATTTAGCTGACGCGTCTCCTCAAAATCACGTTTCTGTTCGCAGTCCCCAAAACAGTTATCGCAAACTCAAGTTTGCGCTACAATGACGGCGTTCCGAGCAATTCGTATTTCCAAACGCAGCAGAAAAAGGCTGCGTTTTTTGCAAGCATGGACGAAGCTGATCAGAAAAAGAAAACCAAACGCGAGGAAGCGCTGCCCGAGCGCCTGTTGCGCCGCGTGCTTGAGAGTATGGGCGAAGTGGTCGACCGGAAGTTTGGCCGGACTGTTGCACCAAAGGGCGGACTGACGACATCCCAGCTGATCGAGCGCATGAAGCGTTCGATCGATGAACGGGTGCGCGACGAGGGTCGCGATGGACGGATCGCGCCGCATCATCTAAAACTGAAAGTCGAGTGGGGCACACATTCCGAAGCGCCGCAGGAAATCATTAAGGACCTGGAAACGGAAGTGTTGGCCGCGGCAATCGATCACATCAACGATCATCGCTATCGAACACTGGCGCCGGTAAAGGTCGAAACTGAAGTCGATATTTTTACCAGCGGCATTACAGTTGATCCAACCTTCGGTGAATTCGCCGAGAAACTACGTCGTGAAGACGAAGAAAAACGCGCGCAACATTTACCACCTCCGCCAAAAGGTGCACCCCCGATTCCTGACATTACCGTTATCGCGCGGGTGACGATGACCAATGGTTCGCGGGAAGTTCCCTTGACTTTCAAACCGGGTGGGCGCCGGCTGAATGTTGGACGCGCGACCGATAATGAACTGTCGCTGCAGGATCCGAGCGTGTCCAAGATTCACGCAACGCTTTTAATGAATAACCAAGGCACGTTGCTCGTCGCCGACACCGGATCGACAAATGGAACTTTTATAAACGGCCGGCGCATCTCGTACGGCGAAGCGCGGCACATTGAAGACGGCGATGTCGTCGGTTTTGGAGATATTGAAGTTCGCTTTCGCCGAAATTAAAAACCACCAACCACGATGACAGTTTTTCTGATCTGGCAAGCATCAACCTCCGCCGCTCCCATTAATGTACCGGAAAAAGCGCCGGCAATACTGACGCTCGTTTACGTGGGCGGTCTTGCGTTGTTAGCGCTCGTTCTGCTCTTTACTCTCTTTCGCAATCGCCGTCGCGGCGTGATCACGCCGGTCGCGGTCTCGGACGATCTTCCAAAAGCAGTTAAGAAGCGTCTTGGTTCAACCTCGACCAATCGCGGGTTGCGCGCCCTGCGTTGGATCTTTGTCCTTTTGTCGTTGACAGTATTTGGCTTTCACGTTTACTGGACGCACTATGCGCAGGACTCTAACGAAAAATTTCAGGAGCTGAGTTACAAAGATCTTCGCAATCGACGTTTGTCAGAATCGACGCTGCGCGGTTGGTTACTTGATCGAAGTGGCAAGCTCGAAAATGCCCTCGCCCTATATCGCCGCGATTCCAGTGGCAACATCTATCGCGATTATCCGATGGACCAGGCGATGGCCCAGATCTTCGGGTCCGATCGTGGCGATCCCGGCCTTGAGCGCGCTCTTTTCGGTACCCAAAGCGGCGCTCTACCGGAAGCATTGCAAGTCGCTGAAGGCCACGTAATCAACATCAAGGGCAACACCGACGTTCGTCTCACCATCGATCGCGACCTGCAGCAGGCTGCCATGGACCAGCTTAAGGGAAAGCATGGCGCAGTCGTTGTCCTGAATCCGCAAACCGGCGAGTTGCTCGCCCTTTACAGCGAGCCGTCGTACAGCTTGAAAGAAGTTGAGGATGAAGCGACGTGGATCAGGCTGGAAGCTAACCAACGTGATCGCCCGCTTGTAAGCAGAGCGCTGGGTGCTTATTACATTCCCGGTTCGACCTTTAAAACCGTAACCATGATTGCGGCGTTCCTGGCGGGCGAACAGAACACGCAGTTCACGTGCAGCGGCGGAGGTTATGTCGCTGCGCCCGGCGCGAATGTTATTTTCGATGATGGCGGCCCGGGTGAAGTTCACGGACGCATCGGCATCGACACGGCGTACGAGGTTTCTTGCAACCAGTACTTTGCTCAAATGGGTGTAAAGCTCGGAGCGGAACGTCTCAAAGTCGCGGCGCAGTTGCTCGGCATTGGTACGTACGACACGCCTGCTGAAGCATTGCGCGGCCGTAAAGAACCTGAGATTTGGAACGCCAGCACTGATGCCGTAAAGCGTGCGCTCGCTCCTCGTGAAGCGACCATCGTCACCGGAAAACAAGTAACCCGATATGACCTGGCGCTGATGGGCTATGGACAGGGTTATGCGGGACAGATGACTCCGTTTCAAATGGCGCTGGCGGCTTCAGCGATCGCAAACATGGACGGGCGTTTGATGAAGCCAAAAATTGAATTCGATCGCCCGCCGGAAATGTTCAAGCAAGTTATGACGCCGCAGCAAGCAGCCACCATGCGCGGCATCATGGGCCGCGTCACCGGCGGCGCCAGCGGTACCGCGCGCGGCGTTTTTGCGCCAGTGATCGCTGCCGGCGTAAACACCGGTGGTAAAACGGGCACGGCGCAAAAAATCGTGCCGCTCTATGATCCAAAAACGGGAGAACCAAAAACCCGGCATCGCGTCGAAAAAGACAACAAAGGCAACATCATTCGCGAGTATGAAGAAACGATCATGGATGAAGACCACGCACGAGTTGATGCCTGGTTTCTGTGCATTGCTCCACTCGAACGGCCGCAGATTGCTATCGCCGTGATCGTGGAAGGCGGCGGCTATGGTTCAAAATCCGCCGCGCCCATTGCGGCGGCACTGGTAATGAAAGCAAAAGACCTCGGCTATTTTGGCCAGGTGCGTAGCCAACCGGGTATTCCCGCTACAGTGACTGGACCGGCGCCGCGGCGGCAACCGCGTGCACTAACGGCGGCCACACCTTAACGGGCTGTTCTCGAATTCGCTCGAGACGATTAATGAAGAATCGCGCATCATCACATCTGCTTATTATCCTGCTGCTGTTTCTGATCGAGATCGCAGGCTACTGGGCCATCCATCGCAGCGGGCTGTTGCGTGGCTATGAGACTTCAACAATCGGAGCAGTGCGCGACCTGATGATGTTTGTTCCGTTATTCGCCCTCGTCATCTGGCTTTCGCGAGTAATGAACTACAGCGGGCAATGGATCCTGTTTACAACCGCGGTGCTGCTGTTTTCGATTGGCATGCTGATTCAGTACCGGCTCTACAGCGATCCGGAGTACAACGCGCGCAACAAATCCGTCGCCCGTGAACAAAAGATGGAAGCGCTGCGCACGCGTTACATCATCGAAAACTATGACGCCGCCAAGAAACAAATGATGGGTTTGCCGGCGACCCCCGCGTCAGCGATCGACTTGAGTCAGTTGCCGAAACGCGAATCGAATTATTCCTTCGGTGATGCGCTAACATCCAGCTACACCTGGATTCCGATCTTCTCATTCCTTGCTTTCGCAATAGCGTACATGTTTTGCGTGCGAGACGGATTCCTGCTTTGGTTGCAAAGAAATAGTTTCATCGTCGTGTTACTCACGCTGCTGCCCCTCGCGGCTGCTGTGGTCACATCCAGCGCGGGCAAGGCGTTGGGAAACATGACGCCTTGGGAGCCCTCAAAGATTCCCTTCCTGCTGGGATTCGCCGGCATACTGACCGCGCGCTACAAAGATCTCAGCGAAACTTATTGGGGCATTCCGCGAGCGCGCGACGTTGTACCCTTGCTAGTAATGGCGATGATGCCCTTCGTGCCGTTTTTCGCTCTCAAGGATTTCGGTCAAATGTTGATCTTCAGCGGCGCGTACACGACGCTTTACCTGGTCGCTGTCCGTCGCTGGCCGCAGCTTTTACTTTTTGTGGGCTCGGTCCTGTTGTTGATCAGCATTCTCGTAGTTGGCGCGTTGCCTCGCGACGTTCAGGAAAAAGTCCCGCTACTCCCGACGGTTGCGCGACCTGTGCAAGCCATGTTGCCGTCGCGAATTCAACAACGCTTTCACCTGTGGCTGGATGGCTTTGATCCGCCGTCGCCGGAAGTTTCGTGGTGGAAAAAAGATTATCAGGAAGCCGTCAACGGCGATCCGCAACTGAAGCAACTCGCCGAACAGAGTCCAGCCATGCAAAAGATCGTCAACGTGGATGTATGGTTCGACAAGCTCGCGTTTCAACCGGCCCAGGCTGTTTTCGGTATCGCTTCAGGCAAGAACACTGGTCGCGGTTTGGGGCTGGGATTTCCCGAAGTGATTCCCATTGCTGATTCGGATTATGTGTATGCGGCAATCGCCGAGGAACTAGGCCTGACTGGGGGCGCCATCGTGCTCGCTGCCGTTATCATTCTGGTAATTGCCGGAGTTCGTACTTCCCTCGACGCGCGTGATATGTTTACCAAGCTCTGCGCGGCTGGTCTAACAGCTTTCATCGGTTTCCAGGCTCTGGTTAATATTGGCGGCATTCTGCGCGCGCTTCCTATGACCGGAATCACATTGCCTTTTGTTAGTCACGGCGGATTTAGCCTGGTCACGAGTTTCGCGATGCTCGGTATGCTCATGGCCTTTTCACATCGCAATGCGCGCGATCGAGTGCTTGCCGCGCGTGGCCCGGAAGCCCGCGAAATTCCTTTGTCGCCACTAAATCTGGAGGCGGTTGAATGACACCCATCAATCATCGCTCGCCTGCGTTGACGGTTAAATACTCTGCGGTAACTGATCGCGGCTTAAGCGAGAAGCGGCCGTTGAACGAAGATTCCTTTCTCGCCGATAGCGAGCGCGGCATCTTTGCCGTCGCGGACGGAGTCGGCGGCGCGGAAGCCGGCGAAGTCGCGTCGCAAACTGCGATTGAGGTGCTCGATGAAGCCTTCCGTCACAAGGACGAAGGCGCCGATATCGAAGACTTGATGGAGTTGGCAATTCAACGCGCCAACGCCTCGATTCATCGCATGGCCCAGGAGAACCCGCGGTTCTCGATGATGGCCACAACCGTTGTTGCCCTTCATATAAAAAATAATATTGCCACGATCGGACACGTCGGAGATTCCCGCCTTTACCGGTTAACTCCCGAAGGCCAGTTGCTGCGTGAGACTGAAGATCATTCGGTGGTTGAAGAAGAAGTGCGCGCTGGACGGATGACTCCGGAACAAGCCGCAAATCATCCCAGCAAAAATGTGATTAGCCGCGCCCTGGGCGCGGAGGACGGCGTCGAAGTCGACATGAAAGTCATGGAGGTCGCCGACGGCACTCAATTCCTTTTGTGCACCGACGGTATCACGCGTCACATTCCCGACTATGAATTACGACAGTTGCTGATTGTTAATGAAGATTTGCCGACGCTCTGCGGAGTGCTGAAGGAGCGCTGCTACGAACGCGGCGCCGAAGACAATCTTACAGCGGTGGTTGTGCGAGTTGGCAGTGCGATCTCCGCGGCTAAACGAAGTGAAGAGCTCGACGAGACCATTACTCCCGAAACTGAATTCGTCCCGGCACTCGCGGCCTCAACGCCAGAGCGCGCGGAATTCATGCCTGCATCGCGTAAGGCGTTTCCGGCTGAAAAGTTTCAGACAACGGAACACATCCGAGAAGAGACTACGACGCTACCATCAGTTCGCTCAGGCGGCGGCGCGGGAAGAATGTTCTTGTTTCTGCTGGTGCTGGTTGCCTTGGGCGCTGCTTTTTACGGCGGGAGAAAATACAAAGGCACGATCCCTTACGTCGATAACGCGGGCGAAACCGCGGCCACGCAACCAACTCCCACGGCTACAGTCGCCGACCAGCCTTTCGATAAGTTTGAGGCCGACCGGCGTGCCGTCGATCGAGATCCGTCGGCTTGGTTAGCGACGACCGGCAAGTCGGAAATGACCCGCCAAAGTTTGCAGAATGCTGTCGATTCCAGCGAACCTGCGTTTTTATATCTCTATGGTCGCGCCAACTTGCTCACCGGCAACAACGATGAAGCATCCAGGGCTTTTTCTGCCGTCCTGGCAAAAGCAAACGACTCAACTCCTGAAACAGCGACCTTGCGAAAAGAGGCATCCCTCGGACTAGCTGCAGTCGCGCTCAAATCCGACAGAGACAAACCAGCCGCCCAGTCGCATCTCAACGAAATCATTCAACAACCCGGTTCTGTCCCCTCGCCCTCCGTTTCACAGCCGGCCCCTTAATCGCGTAACGCGTTTTCAGTATATCCGCGAAACGTAACGGCGAACCGATGGCAGAATTGAAGTTACAACAGAGCAGACTCGATGGACGTTACGACATCGTCGAGTGTCTCGGTCGCGGCAGTTATGCCGAGATCTATGTTGCACACGACAACTCCGCGCCCGAAGGTGGGCCCGAAACTGTCGTCATAAAAGCGCTGAATGTTTTTTTGCAGGATGCTCCAGACGCGGATTTGGAGCATACGCTGGTTACGAATTTTCAGAACGAAGCTGTCGCGCTGGATCGCGTTCGTCACCCCAACATCATCAGTCGCCTGGGCCACGGCACCGCGATCGACCTGACGGGTATTACTTTTCACTATCTCGTGCTTGAGTATCTTTCTGGGGGCGACATGCACGCGCTGGCAAGAAGCCATCCTCTTTCGATGGACCAGGCGCTTTTTTATCTGGAACAAGTTTGTTCCGGGCTTGCACACGCGCACGACTGCGGCGTGATCCATCGCGACATTAAGCCGCATAATTTGTTGCTGACTGCCGATCGCCGGGTGGTGAAGATTGCTGACTTTGGCGTGGCTCGTCTCGAAGCGATGGACGGCGCGATTACACGTGTCGGCACGAATGTGTATTCGGCTCCGGAACACAATCCGCTGGTACAGACCGGCCAACTCGATACCGGCGCGTTGCTGATCAATCGCCAACAACTGACTCCAGCGGCCGATATCTATTCGCTGGCGAAAACCACTTACACGCTGCTGGCTGGTGAATCGCCGAGACGCTTTGCTCAACATCCGATTCGCGAGCTGCCGGAAGCGATGCGGAATCACTTTTGGTCTCAGCCCATCTTACGAGTTTTGGAAAAAGCAACGCAGACGCGGCCGGACCAGCGTTACCAAACGGTCCAGAGTTTTTGGGATGACTTTGCCGAAGCAGCACTGCCACCAACCAGACTCTTGAACGAGAAGCAGGACCGTAAACCGAGCGCGGATCTCGCGGTTCAACCCGACGAATTCCCCAAGGCAGCTCCGCAGGCGAAGTTTGCACCCGTCAGCGCCCAACCGGAATCGGCTTTCATCGATGCCCCGCGCCGGCCCAAGATTGTGGTGCCCGTGGTTGGTGAGCAAGCGAAGAAGAAAACGGGCGTTCGCAGTCGCATCGCCGAAGCAGCGCCGGCGTTTGCGAGAGATCGTGCGGCGCCGCGGCGGCCAGTGCCAAACACTCGTAAGCGCAATTACATTGTCGCCGGAGTTTTGGTGCTCGCTTTTGCAGTAATGTTACTGGCAACACACAAGTATGTGACGTCGCACTGGAATCCTTTTGTAAATCTCCCGATGATGGGCGAGGTTTTTGTAATTGGCCGCGAAGGTGTTACAACAACCGATGTAAATTTGCGTTCCGGGGCCAGTTCAGCAAATGCGACCGTGGGTTTGGCTGAAAACGGATCGCGCGTAAAGGTGCTGTCATCAAGCAATAATTGGTACGAGGTTCAGGTGTTGCAGCACGGTCGCCCAAAGACCGATCCGTTTACTTCCGACCGCGGTTGGATCAATAAACGGTTTGTGAAGTTTGATTGATCATTTGGTCTTTGGACTTCGGTTTTTGGTCTTTGATTTTTGTTCTTTAAATTTGAATCCGAAATTTGCATCCGCGCTTAGCTCTTTGCGCTTAGCCCTTAACGTTTTATCGTTCACGAAGAAATGGGACTATTAGAATCAATTAGAAAATGGATCGATGGCGAGACTGGCGAAGATCTCGTCGAATCTGCTGATGAAGCAGCCAAACCACGCCGTATCTGGGAAGAATTCCTGGTCAAAATCGCGCGCGAGGTCGAGGCTGTCATGCAGCGTGAGATGTTCACGCCCCCGGGTGGGCCAACCTACATCCCGCGAGAGTACATCGTCTATCTCAGCAACGATGATGATAAGGATTGGCAGGGTGACAAGCGCCGCGGTCTCGAGCAGGGTCTGTTTCACGTCTTGTCAGAACGCGCCCGTGAGCTCAGTGGACACACGGATTTGGCCACAAAGTCATTTGCCGTTGAGCTGCGCGTCGATGGCACGCTTGAGAAAGGCCAATTTCGCGTACAGCCGGTTTGGGACGAAAGCGAAAGCGGCCACACGCAAGTTACTCCTCGCGTCTCTGCAAAGCCGTCGGTAAATCTGAGCGATACCGTGCGCGAACGAGCGGATGGCAGCTCAACCCAAACCGATACCGGCACTGGCGAGCAAAGCGAGCAGACGGTGGTGCGGCCGCGCGTGCAGGAGCTTTACACAGTTGAAGTATGGAAAGATGGAGTTCGCGAATCAGTGGTCCCGATTACCAAGCATGAGATCACCATTGGTCGCGGTTCACGCACGATAACTGTCGATCTGCCGCTGAAAGGCGATCCGGAAGTCAGCCGCGTTCATGCCATCCTCACATTCGAAAACGACGGTCGTTATTGGATTGTCGCGAAAGGTCGCAATCCCATGACCGTTGCCGGACGCGAACTGCCGCGCGAGGAACGAACACAAGTGCTGCCCGATCAAAAAATCGCGATTTGCAATTTCGTGATCCGCATCCAGCCGTAGAGAATAAACGTGATTATCTGCTGGCGGCGGCCGCTCTCAGGTTTGGATCAAGTTCGTTGAGGAGCTCGTTCAGTAGTGGCACATCTTTGGTGGCGTCGAGATAATTCTTTCCCAGCATTTTTAGAAAGCGACGTTCTTTCGTCTCACCGTTCAGTTCCTTTAACAGCGCGCGGCAGAAAGCAGTGACGACAACGGGATCGAACTGAGTCCCGGTGTTGCGACGCAAGTCAGTTACTACCTCATCAAAAGTCCGACGCGTTTTGTAAGGACGATCGGTGGTCATCGCATCGAAAGAATCCGCCAGGCAAACGATCTTCGCGCCAAATGGAATCTGCTCATCGGTCAGTCCGTCAGGATAACCGCGGCCATCCATGCGTTCATGGTGATACTTTGCCATCAACGGAATGTCAGCGTAGGGATGATTGATTGGCTTGAGAATCTCAAAGCCCGCCGCCGGATGACGATTTAGTTCGCTTGATTGCTTCGCGTCGATGCGATAAGGAGCGTTAATAATGTCGCGTTCCACAACCAGCTTGCCGACGTCGTGCAAGTAACCCGCGATGGCCATGCCTTCGACTTCTTCGTCGCTAAAGCCAAGCTCGCGCGAAATGATTTCACTGTACTTGCCGACACGGTCCGAATGTCCCTGGGTGTACTTGTCCTTAATATCGATCGCAGCGGCAAAGGCGCGCACCGTATCGCGATAGATCGCGCGCAAGTCCTCGTACAGCCGTCGATTGACGTCCGCTTGCAGCTTCACCTCTCCGAGCAGACGGTGCGTGTGAATGCCTACGCCAATGTGGCGCACCATGGACTTAATGATCTCGAGATCGTCGGCGTTGAACGGGTCACCGCTAGCCTTGCCGCCCAGCAGAACAAGGCCCGTTAATTCACCACGCACCACCATCGGAATTATCAGGTCGATTCCCTGCTGACGAAGTTCTGCCACGTATCGGTCGATAAATATCGGTGCGAGATTTGTAATCGCCTGGCTGCTGGGCTCGATACGTTCCTCGCCTTGGGCCAATCGCACAACTCCATCCGGCACGCTGAGAAAAAATTCAACATCAGAATCAACGATGTCGAATTGCGGCTGGTAATCGTCACCGAGTCCCCATACGGCGAGCAGGTTTGTGCTCTTGTCCTCCGGCAGCAAGTGCTTTGGGTTTTCGATCACGGCGCCGCGGCGAATTGCCAGCGTGCCGAGCAGCAAATGCAGCGACGTGCGGACCATCTCAATGAAATCGCCGGTGTCGGCAACTTCCTGGCCGAGGTCGGCGAGCGCGCCGAACGAGTGAATAAGTTTTTGCGTGTTCGACTCCATAAAGAGCAGATGTCAGAAGTCAGAGATCAGATGTCAGGTGTCAGATGTCAGAAATTAGCAAAACACTACGAACAGTCGAGGAGTATAGCCGTAAATTAGCGATTGCGTCAGCCCTTCCACAAAACAAAAGCGGCGATAAAATCACCGCTGGCTCTTTGCAACCTCCGACCTCTGAGCTCTGACCTCTGACCTCTGATCAGTGTCCTATTGCTTTTCCGCTAGACGAGAGCGCAGTCAGTGCGTCCTGTTCATCTTTAGCCAGGACCACGTGACGCGTTAGGCCAAGCATTTCGAATAACTGGACGGTCTCGCTATTGACGTCGGAAAAGACTACGAGGGCACCGCTCTTTTCCGCGATATCGATGATGCCAAGCAGAATGGAAATGCCGATGCTGTTCACCAACTCAGTATCACTGAAATCGATGACCAGAGCCCGTGCGCCTGAGTCAAGCTGCTTTTTGCATTCGCGCTCGATCCGTTCGCCGGTAAGTTTGTTGAGGTAATCGCTGGCGTAAACGACCGCGGTCGTCCCCACCGTATGCGAGCGAACATTTGCTTTGATCGATTCCGCCACCGTGTTTGTCTGATGTAGTACTGAGACTGAAATGTGTACTACTGCTACCGCACGTACTTAACCATTCGGAGCCGCGTACCCTCATCGACGCGCTCGAATTCGACCTCGTCCATCAACGTCTTTATTAACTTCAACCCCCAACCGCGGCGTTGGTTCTCGGCGGGTATTTCAGGTTCGCCGGGATTTTCTGGCAACACGCCTCGGCTGGAAATAGTAATAACCAATTTATCATCTTCAACTCGAAAGCGCTGATAAATTTTTTGGTCCGGGCTCAGGCTATGTTCCGACGCATTGATGCAGGCTTCGACTATTGCGGTCTTAATTTGGCTAATTGCCTCGGACCGGAAGTTAAGTCGGCGAGCCAGTTGTTCGGCCGTTCCCGCCGCGAGCAACTCGTTGTCCGAACCCATCGGCAGCACCAGTTCGTATTCGTTCGCGGCCGCTGTCGTCGGCGCCGTAGCCGTGAACAATCGTGCAGCCAGCAATTCGAATTGCGCTCGGCTGCTGGAATAGATGCTGCGCGAACTGAGAAGCTTCAGTGCCGCGTCCGAAAATCCCTCGTTGGCAATCAACCAAAGTTGCACCCGCGTGAATCCGGCGCGCTTAGCAACATCTTCCAAACGATTACACGATGATTCGGCCAGAGTTACGGGCACTTGCAACTTGCTTTCAACCC